>NZ_RZTA01000005.1:0-101745 GCF_004023115.1 Mesorhizobium sp. M6A.T.Cr.TU.017.01.1.1 | reverse complement strand
ACCCGGCGGCGACCCCCGCCTGTTCCCCGCTGCCATAGCTGAATGAGAGCACGCCGACGAGAAACATCGCCTCGAACCAGGCCAGTGGATTGAGCCAGGTGACGGCAAGCATCGAACCTATCGCACGCAATCGGGATTTGCGGCCTGACGCAACAGTCTCCATGCGGGATGTCCCGTTGACCGCGAGCAAGGTGCGCGCGCCCAACCAGGCGAGAAATCCGGCGCATGCGGCCTGCAGCATGCCGGAGATCGCGGGATTGTCGGTTAGCAGCGTTCCAAATCCGCCGATTCCCATGGTCACCAGGGCGATCTCCGAGACGTAGCCTATGGAAGCGACCGCGAAAGGATGGCTGCGCGTCAATCCTGCCTGGATAAGCATTAGGTTCTGGGGCCCGAGGGAAAAGATCAGCCCGAGGCCGAACACGAAGCCGGATAGCGTTGCCGGCGACAACAGGGCGTCATGCGACGTCACCCGGTTTTTTCGATCGCGCGCTTTTGTGCATCTGCGGCCTCCTACGCGACGCAGTGTGGAAGGCAGGCGCATATGGATCGCTTACGGCAAAGCCGGCAGTCCCGTTCCCAGATTCACGGTTCGGGGATCACAGCTGACTTGCCGAAATCGCACGAAAAAATGGCCGGGCTCGAATGCGGCCCGGCCAAAAGAAGGTTACAACCTTCAGAGGGGAACACCGTTCAGCGGAATGGGAGGAAACCGTCGAACGGTCTTACCTGTTTGAGCTTGTTTGGGCGCGTTGGCGACGAATAAAATTCCAAAGCCGCCGGGGATGACGAAAATTTCTGTTCTATTTGCTCCGACGCCTTCAGACAGGTGACGCCCTCGTTTCGAGAAGATCGGCATAGTGCCGGCGCGCCACGTCAGGATGCGAGCGCAGGCGACTTTTCAGCACGTTGGTTCCAACGTCGCGAAACAGCGGATTTTCCGGATCGCTCGCGGGTCCGCGCGCTTCGGCAGCCAGTTCTTCAGGCAGGGTGAGCAACGGGATCGTCGCATCGAGCCGGGCGCTGAAGAAGAAAGGAATGGAAATCCGCTCGACACCGGCCAGTGGCGTGACGACACGGTGCACCGTCGCCTTGAGGTAACCGTTCGACGCCAATTCGAGGAGCTCGCCGATGTTGACCACCAGCGTTCCGGGGATCGGATCCACATTCACCCAGCTTTCGTCATATTCGACCTGCAGCCCCTTATTCTCGTCCTGAAGCAGGAGCGTCAGGAAGCCGCCGTCCTTGTGCGCGCCGACGCCCTGGTCGCCACCGGTTGCGTCGCGTCCGGGATAGCGCACGATCTTCATTCGATGGTTGGGCTCACCGCTATAGATCGGATCGAAAGCGTCCTCGGCCTGGTCGAGCGACAGCGCGAAGGCCTTGAGCAGGCGGATCGCCACCGCCGTTGCCCTGGTCTGCCATGCCAGCAGCGCCGGCTCGAGTTCCGGCAGGGCCGAAGGCCATTGGTTCGGCCCTTGCAGCCGCGTCCAGGCAGGAATGCCCGGCTCCTGTGGCACGGGTCGGCGCTCGACGCCGATGTCGAGCTGTTCGCGCCAATCGGCCTTGCCCTTGGTCAGTTCGCCACCGGTGCGCGTATAGCCGCGGAATTGCGGTGACTTGACCATTTCGATGGCCAGCTTGTCGGCTTCGGGCAAGGCAAAGAACCGACGCGAGGCGTCGAGCACCTCGTCAATCTCCGCAGCCGAAATCCCGTGGCCGCTGAGATAGAAGAAGCCGACGTCACGGGCCGCCGTGCGCAGGTCGAACAGAAAGGTCCGACGCTCCGACGCGCCCTGTCCGAGACGGCTGAGATCGAGCACGGGTACAATCCTGGCCATGGTCAACCTCCTTCTGCCTCAGGCTTGGATCAGGCCTCTACGGTGACACGCAGGTCGTTGCGATCAAAGCAATGCTCGATCCAATCTCGACGCCAATGGAAGAAAGTCAGCGCTGCGTTTGGCGGCCGGCAGGCAAATAATGTCCGAAAGGATGCTCCAGGGCGCGACGGAACCCTGGAGCCGCGGCGCTTCCGGCCGATGCCGCCAAACGCTCAAACACGCTTCCCGTATTCGCCTCCTGCGAGAGCACGTTCACCGTGCGCCGAACCTGACCGGCGCCGTGATCGTCTTGTTGGCGCCGGGCGGAGGTGCGGGAACGGGGGAAGCGCGGCGCATCAGACGACGCCGCGCTCGCCCGCCAACTCTCTGGGCCCATGAAATTGGTGAAATAATAGGCATGCCTACCGATTGACAAAATTTGCAACAGGCGACCAAGATCATATGACCATCAACGATCTTTGGTCCCGAGGTTGCCCCTCGGCATTGGCGTAAAGGAGAGCCAGATGCCCATTCAGCAGAGAGTGACCTATCGTTCGAAACAACATCCCGCCATCCTTGCTACCGCACTGCTCAGCCTGAGCCTGATCACGACGCCCGGCATCGGCCATGCCGAGGGGATCACGCTCAAGGTCTTCGGCGGTTCGGCCCTCGACCAGCTCGCTCCGCGTCAGGCGCCGGACGAGCAGAAGAAGATCCAGCAGCAGGTCATTGACGGCTTCCTCAAGGCCAACCCCGACGTCTCGAAGGTCGAGTGGGATGCCCAAGGACCGCAGACCGATTCCATCCAGCGCCTGATGACCGCCAAGCTGGCGAGCCAGGAAATGGACCTGATCGCCTGCCCGGCCTTTTACACCAATGGCGCCTACGTCAGGCGCAAGCTGGTCATGCCGATCACCGACAAGATCAAGCCGTTCCAAGACAGGATCGACGCCGCCGCGCTTGGCGCCTTCACGGTCAGCGGCCAGGTCTATGGTGTCCCGATCTCGACGCTGTCGACATCGACGATCTTCTACAATGTCGACCTCTTTCAGAAGCTCGCTATCCCGGTCCCGCCGACCTATGGCGACCTGAAGGCGGCCGTGCCGAAGTTCAAGGACGCGGACGTCATCCCTCTCCTGCATCAGGGCTCGAACACCGTGATGTGGCCAATGTGGTTCTTCGAAACTTTTTCGCAGGCCTCGGGCGACCCGGTCGGCAAGACGCAGAAGAATCTGGAGGGCACGGCAAAGTTCACCGATGCGCCTGACGTCGAAGGCTTCAAGCTGATCAAGCAGTGGGTCGACGACGGCATCCTTTCCAAAGACTCGCTTTCCGTCGACCAGGACGGAATGCGCGCAGCTTTCGCCGCCGGCAAGAGCGCCATGTATTATGGCGGCACCTGGGAAATCCCGTCGCTCCAGTCGAGCGTCAAGGACTTCAAATGGGGCGTCTTTGCCTTTCCGAAAATGGATGGAACGCCGGGCGCGCCAGGCCATGGCGGCGGCGCCGACAACGGGATCTGCGTCGCCTCGTCGATCCCGCCCGAGAAGCTCGATGCGGCGATCAAGTTCATCGAATATCTGACCCAGCCTGAGGTTGCGACGCTCTACCTTGCGCCGGAGCAGCCGATCGCAGCCTCGATCAAGGGCGTGCCGCAGGTCGACGACGCCTATGCGGTCGAGCTGCGCAAGGAAGCCTTCCCGAGCACCATCAAGTTCCTCGACTGGATCTGGCCGTCGGAAGTCGCGACAGCCACCGCTTCGGCGATCGCCGGCATCGTTGGCGGCACGACGACGCCCGAGGAGGCGGCGGCCTCGATCCAGACCACCTTCGACGACCTCAAGGCGCAGGGCAACTGGCCGCCCAAGTGAGCTCGCATGCAGGCGAGCGCATCCAGCCGAGCTGATGCGCCAGGGCAAGAAAACGGGGCCGCCCGTCTCGGGCTGCCTCTCTTACCGGAGACAGAGACATGACGACAAATCGCGCCGAGCGGCAGCGCTTCTCGATCGGCTATCATCTGAACAGCTGGGACCTCACCGGACTACCGCTCAGGCCGGCCATCAAATTCCTGGCCGATCAGGGTTTCGGCTGGTTCGAGATCCTCGCCTTCACCAGCCTCTCGGACCAGTACGCCCGCAAATATATGCAGCTCGGCAACCAGGCGCCGATGGGCGTGACGACCGATACCGACATTTTGCGGCGCTACGCGCTGCTGTCGGAAGGCCAGAGCGAGTATGGCATCAAGCTCTCCTCTTTCTACGTGAATGCGATCTTCACCAACCCTGTCGCCTGGCCTTATGAGCGCGATGTGCTTGTCGCGCTGACCAGGATGTTGAAGGGCTTCGGCTCCCCGGTCCTGGTTCTTGGAGGCGGTCCCTCTGAAGCCATTGCCGGCCCGCATACGGCCGACGACTACCGCGCCTTTTGCCGGGCGCTCGAAGATATCGGCAAGCGGACCAAAGACCTTGGCATCGAGACGGTCTATCACCCGCATCTCGACACTTTCATCGAGCGCCGCGACCAGCTCGACCGGATGATGGATGAGTTGGACACCGGTCTGGCCGGCCTGTGCATCGATCCGGCGCACCTCGCCCATACCAATTCCGATCCCGTCGATGCGGTCAAAACCTACATCTCGGCCGTGCGCTACATGCATTTCAAGGATACCAGGGTCGACCCTGCGCTGAAGGGCTATGACCGCTACGGCGCCTTTTGCGAGCTTGGCGCCGGCGTCGTCGATCTTGCCGGCATCGTCGACGTGCTGCTCGACGCAAACTATGACGGCCTCGCCATCATCGAACTCGACGCATCGAAGAAGACGGCCGAGCAGAGCACGCTGGAGAGCATCGCCTATATCCGCAATACGCTCGGGCTGGCGCTGACACCGAAAACCGCGAAGGCCGCATGAGCACGCGACCGCAAGAGGCGGCTCCTTCCGCGAGCCGTTTCGGGCGCTTCGTTTCAGGCGACGGCGCGACCGCCTTCGTCATGATCCTGCCGGCCGCGATCCTCTTCGGTCTGTTCTACCTCTGGCCGTTCGGCAACGGTTTCTGGCTCAGCCTGCACAATTGGGATGGGTTTTCCGACCCAAGCTGGGCGGGCTTCTCCAATTATCAGCGCCTTGCACATGATCGCATCTTCCTCGCCGCGCTGCGCAACAATTTGATCTTCGTCGTCGCAGTTGTCGTCTTGAAAAACGTGCTCGGCCTTGGGCTGGCGCTGCTTCTGAATCGGGTGGTCCTCGGCCGCACCTTCTTTCGCGCCGCCGCCTTCGTCCCGGTGACGATGTCCTTCGTCGCCGTCGGGCTGCTCTGGTCCTGGATCTACAATCCGGTCTTCGGGCTGCTCAATGGCGGCCTCGATCTGTTCGGCCTCGGTGGGCTGAAACAATCATGGCTTGGTGACGCCGATATCGCGCTCTATTCGATCATCGTCGTCGACGTCTGGAAATGGCTCGGCTTCCACGCCGTGATCTATCTCGCTGGGCTGCAGACGATCCCGGCGGAACTCTACGAATCGGCGAAGATGGACGGCGCGGGACCGGTCCAGCGCTTCTGGCATGTCACCTTGCCGATGATGATGCCGATCGTCTTCATCAACACCATTCTTGGCCTGTCCGGCGCCTTCGTGCGCAACTTCGACATCGTCTATGTCTTGACCAAGGGCGGGCCGAACCACGCCACCGAAGTCGTGCTCACCTACATGATGAGCAAGGCCTTCCAGGACGGTGCCATGAGCTATGCCGCGGCCATCGGCTATGTGCTCTTCCTGATCGTCGGGCTGGCCAGCGTCGGGCTGCTCGCCCTGATGCGGCGGCAAAGGCTTGAGGTCTGATGAGCGCCGCGGCCAACCCTCCGCTTTCCCGGGACAACGGCACGGTCGGCCATCGCCGCAACGCGCGGCGCCTCGGCGCGCGAGGTATTCTCGAACTTGCAGGCATCTATGCTGCGCTCGTCCTGGTGCTGCTGGAGACGCTTTATCCGCTGCTTTGGGTGCTCTTCGGCTCACTCAAGACCAAGCAGGAAATGCTCAGCAACATCTGGGGCCCGCCGTCGAGCCTTGTGTTCCAGAACTATGCCGATGCCTGGCGCATCGCCGGCATGGGATCGCGCATCGTCAGCAGCGTCTTCGTCACCGGTTCGGCATTGATCATCCTGGTGGCCGTGGCGACGCCCTGCGCCTATGCGCTGGCGCGCCTTCGTTTTCCCGGACGCGGCCTTGTGCTGGCGGTGGCCGTGGCGGCCATGCTGGTGCCGCCGCAAGTCATGGCCATTCCGCTGTTCATGGTGGCGCGCGATCTCGGCCTGATCAACAATCGGCTCGGCATCGCCTTCGTTTATGCCGCGACGTCATTGCCGCTTTCGGTCTTCATCCTGCGCAGCTTCTTCGTCACGTTGCCCGCCGACCTCGAAGACGCCGCGCGTATCGATGGCGCCAGCCGGCTGGCGATCCTGATCCACATCATGCTGCCGCTGATCCGGCCGGGCGTCGCGCTGATCCTGATCTTCGGCTTCATCGAGATCTGGAACGATTTCTTCCTCGCCTTCCTGCTCCTGCGCGACCCGTCCGTGCAGACCATCCCGCTCGGACTTGTCAGCTTCTTCCAGCAATATGACTCGCTCTGGGCGCTCTACTTCGCCGCGTTGACGATCACGACACTGCCGGTGATCGTCGTCTTCATCGCCATGCAGCGGCAGTTCATCGCCGGCCTGACGGCCGGCGCCGTTAAGGGTTGACATGCAGGATCGCGTTATCGGCGTTGGCGTTATCGGTTGCGGCGAAATCGCCCAGTTGATGCACTTGCCCTATCTCCAGGAATTGCCGGCGTTTCGCATCGCCGCGCTGTGCGATATCTCACCCGGAACGGTCGACAAGGTCGGGGAGCACTACGGTGTCGCGGCCCGCTATACCGACCATCGCGCCCTGCTTGCCGATCCTGGTGTCGATGCCGTGGTGATCTGCACCTACGACCATGGCGAGATGGTTGCTGACGCCATCCGCGCCGGCAAGCATCTGATCGTCGAGAAGCCGCTTGCCTTCACGCTTGAGGAGGCGCACCCGCTGATCGAGCAGGCTGAACGCAGCGGCCTCGTTGCGCTTGTCGGCTATATGAAGTTCTATGACCCCGGCTACGAGATCGGCCTCGAGCGCATCGCCGCCATCGGCCGGCCGAAGTCGATCCATGTCCATGATTTCGCCGGCCGCTTCGACCTCTACGGCAAACTCTATACGCAAATCCATATCGCCGATGTGCCGGCCGATCTGCTCGCGGCCGGGCGAGACGCCGTCGCACGACGCGTCGAGGCGGCGCTGGGGCTGGACCATGCCGGCTATCGCGATCTCTATCTCCTGCTGCTTGGCCTGAGCAGCCACGATCTCGCCGTCATGCGCGGCGCCTTCGGCACGCCGAGCCGTGTCGTGCACGCGCAGCAGACCGGCGCGAACCAGCTTCTGGCCGTGCTCGACTATGACGGCGTTCCCTGTCTCTTCGACATGGCGCTCGCCCAATATGAATGGTGGGACGAATGGATCCACGTGCATGGCGAGCACGCGGAAGTGCGGATCGATTTCCAGAACCCCTATTTCCGCAATGCCTCGGCCATCGTGCGGGTGCGCGAAGCGGCCGGCGAGACGGCATCCGAACGCGTGCTGCCGGGCATCCCCGACACCGCATTCCGTCGCGAATGGCTGCATTTCGCCGATTGCATCCTGGCCGGCGCAAAACCGCGCACGCCGCTTTCGGGCGGTCTCGCCGACCTTGATCTCGCCGTCCAGATCATCCAGGCAATGCCGCCAAAGCGGCTTGAGACGAGGCCCCTTATCTGAATTTCGGAAACACGCCGCCGGCCGGCGCGTTGGCCCAGCTCTGCAAGGTTTGGCCGCCGTCGATCAGCCAATCCGCGCCGGTGACGTGCCTGGCCTCGTCGGAGGCGAGGAACGCCACGGCGGCCGCGACATCGTCCGGCTGGCCGATGCGGCGCAGCGGGATGCGGTCGGCGAAATGCTGCACGCTGCTCTTGAAATCGCCGTCGCCGCTCGCAGGCACGCCGAGCGTCGTCTCGATCACGCCGGGGCAGATGGCGTTGACGCGTATGCCGTAGGGCGCGGCATCGAGTGCTGCGACCCGCGTCAACCCGACCACACCATGCTTGGAGGCGACATAGCCGGCACCGCCCGCGAGCACGTCCCAGCCGGCCATGGACGAACCCATATTGACGATCGAGCCGCCATTACCGGCCTCGATCATCGCCCGAAGCGACGCCTGCAGGACGAGAAACATGCCGCGCAGGTTGATACGAATGATGGTATCCCAGTCGTCAACAGGCAGTTCGTGAACCGGAGCGACGACGCCGGAAATCCCGGCATTGTTGAACACCGCATTCAGCTCGCCGAATGTTTCCACGGTCGTTTCAACGGCGCGCCGCACGTCTGCTTCATCGGTGACGTCGGCTTCGATGGCGATCGCGTGCTCGCCCAGAGATTGGGCCAGTGTCCGCGCCGCCGCGCCGTTGCGGTCGACAATGGCGACGCGTGCGCCTTCTTCGAGGAAGCGCCGGACCGCCGCACTGCCGATCGCGCCGGCGCCACCGGTGACAAGGACGCATCTTTCGTCGAATCGCTTCATTTTCCAAGCTCCGGCTTCGGGTAAGAGCGCCACGAATGGCTCGGCTCAAAGCTGATGGTTTCGCGCGCATGGACTGTGTCGAGCACGGCACCATGGCCGGCGATCGGCCGCGATAGCGGGACATCCGGGTAGACACGGCGCACGAGCGGCTCGGTTTCCTCTTCCATGAACGTGTCGGCGGCGCTGAGCAGGACGCGGAGATGGCCGTCGCCTTTCCATTCCAACGCCTGCAGGAAGCCCTGCCCCGCGTCGCGCGCATCGAGATAGGCCCACAGGTCACGGGCGCTGTCGGCAGTGGCGCGGCGCGGGCCGACGCCCGCGAAAAAGCTGGCCGGGGTCTGGATCCATGGCATACGAATGCTGACAGCCGAGAATGCGCCGCGGCGCACCGCCGCGGCGACGATTTCCTCACCGAGCCATTTCGACAGGCCGTATGGATCCTGCGCGCCGACCGGGTGATCCATATCCACCGGCAGATAGGGCGGGCGCACCGTCTTCTCGAAGAACGGATAGCCGAAAACGCTGAAGGACGAGGCATAGACGAAGCGCGCGGCGCCAGCCATGGCCGCCGCCTCGACGACATTGTAGGCGGTCGCGACATTGGTCTTGAACACTTCGCCGCCGGCCCGCCCGGTCGGGCGCGGAATGGCCGCGACATGAACCACAGCGTCGCAATCGCGCACCAGCTGCAGCGTCGAGCCAAGATCCGTCAGATCCGCGGTTGCATGCCGCCATGCCACGTCACCCGGGGCGGCGGCATCAATGCCCATCACATCATGACCGGCCGCGACCAGCGCCGCGGCGACATGGCGGCCAAGCAGACCGCTGGATCCGGTGACGATCGTCTTCATGTCTCAGCCCTCGACGCCGCGAATTCAGCCAATTGAATATCATTGATGGTCATACAAATCGAACACCCGATTGCCGAACCTTGTCAATGCCATTCCGCATCGGAGAACGGCGCGGACCTTTGCCGGCGCGTCCCGCGCGCACCAGACGACAAGGCTTTGCCCCGAACGGGATTGACTTGGCATCCGCGACGGTTTTTTGTATGAGCATCAACGATCGACCAAAGGAGCTCGCCATGCCCGTGGACAGTTTTTCCTCACATCGGCACGATGACGCGATGCGCCTCGATCCGCAACGCGCGGCGGTTATTGTCATCGACATGGTCAATGAATTCTGCAAGCCCGGCGGGGCGATGGTGCTGCCGGGATATGAGACGCTTGTCGCACCGCAATTGGCGGTCATCGAGGCCGCGCGCGCCGGCGGTGTGCCGGTTATCTGGGTGCACGACACCCATAGGGCCGGCATGCGCCGCGAGCGCGAATGGGTGAAGCGCACGCCACATTGTCTCGAGGGTAGCTGGGGTCCTGAGATCATCGAGGACCTTGGCGCCCGCGACGATGAAATCCATCTGATAAAGCGGCGCTACTCGGCGTTTTTTCAAACCGACCTCGACCTGACGCTCAAAGACATGCAGGTCGATCAACTGGTCATCTTCGGCGTGGTCACCAACATCTGCGTGCGCTCGACCGTCCATGACGCCTTTTTCCAGGGTTATGAAGTGGTGGTGCCAAGCGATTGCTGCGCGGCGACGGGACCACGCGAGCAGGAAAGCTCGCTCTACGATATAGCGACGCATTTCGGCGTGGTCAGCGATTCGGCAAGCGTCGTCGCAGCCCTTCGCGACGGGACGTCGCTTCAACCGGCTGAAGTCGCGGCTTGAACTTTTTCGAGCCTGCGGCATCCGAGACAGCGGCAAGAGGAGCCCGGCGTGACGACTGATATCGAATCGCAACCCGAAAGTGCGGCACCCAAAGGGCCGGGCGACAGTGCTAAGCCGCTGAGCCGCGAACAGGTGCTGCAGCGATACGCCAAGACCGGCTACGAACTGGACCGCCATCCGGCGCACGTGATCCGCCGGGCACATCAGCGCGCGACGCTGCGCTTCCAACAGGTCATGGCCGGTGAGGATCTTTCGCCAACGCAATTCGCCGCCCTCGCCACCATTCTCAAGCAGGGCGAGGTCTCGCAGAACCATCTGGGACGGCTGACCGCGATGGACCCGTCGACCATCAGCATCGTTGTCCGCAAACTTCTCAAGAACGGGCTGATCACCCGCAGCGCGTCCGATACCGACCAACGCCTGTCGATGATCGCGCTGACCGACAAGGGAACCAGATACACGCTCGACCGGCTCGAACGCAGCGTCGAAGTCGGACGGAGATTTCTGTCGCCGCTTTCGCCCACGGAACAGGCGACGCTGCTTCGCCTGCTCAATCGCATCAATGACGACGACCCATCGAATGGCGATAGCGGGAAGTAACTCGCGTTCCAAAATTCATGGAAATAACAAACGAGGTGCCGATGTCGCCCGACCCGAAACCCAACACGCTTGTCGTGCGCAACATCGGCCTGATGCTTTCCGGCGATCTCGCCCAACCGATCCTCGACGCCGACACGATCGTCGCGGTCGACGGCAAGATCACCGCCATCGGCAAAGCCGGCGCCCTTGATACCAGTGCTGCCGGCACCGTGATCGATGCAATGGGCTGCGCGGTCGCGCCGGGCCTCATCGACAATCACGTCCATCCGGTAGCCGGCGACTGGACGCCGCGGCAGAACCAGATCGGCTGGATGGATTCGACCGTGCATGGCGGGGTCACCACCATCGTCTCGGCGGGGGAGGTCCACACGCCGGGCCGTCCGCGCGACCTGGTCGGATTGAAGGCGCTTGCCATCGCGGCGCAGCGGACCTTTTCCAACTTCCGCCCGAGTGGGATGAAGATACTGGCCGGTGCGCCGATTCTGGAGCCCGGCCTGGTCGAGGAGGACTTCCGCTACCTCGCCGAAGCCGGCGTCACGCTTGTCGGCGAGGTCGGCCTAGGCGGCGTCAAGGACGGGCCGACCGGACGGCAGATGGTCGCCTGGGCGCGCGAATACGGCATGACCTCAATGACCCACACCGGTGGCCCGTCCCTGCCCGGCTCCGGCCGCATCGGTGCGGATGTCGTGCTGGAGGTCGACGCCGACATTGTCGCCCATGTCAATGGCGGGCCGACGGCACTGCCCGAAGCGGAAATCCGGCAGATCTGCGAGAAGGGCTCGCGGGCGCTCGAGATCGTCCATAACGGCAATCTGCGCACCGGACTGTTCGTGCTCGATCTTGCTAGGCAGCGCGGCGAACTTTCGCGCATCGTGCTTGGCACCGACAGCCCGGCCGGGTCCGGCGTGCAGCCGCTCGGCATACTGCGGATCCTCACCATGCTGGCTTCGCTGGGCGGTGTCGCGCCGGAAGTGGCATTCTGCTTTGCCAGCGGCAACACGGCGCGCGTGCGCAAGCTGCATGATCGTGGCATGATCGAAGTCGGCCGCGCCGCCGACCTGATCTTCATGGACCAGGCGATCGGCGGCGCCGGCGACGGGCTGCTCGACAGCGTGGCGCAGGGCAACCTTCCGGGGATCGGAATGGTCGTCATCGACGGCCTGGTGCAGACCCGTCGAAGCCGCAACACCCCGCCGGCAATGCGGGTGCCTGAAGTCATTCAGGGATAGCGACGTTTAGCTGACGCCATCCTTGCCGACGATCTTGTCCTTGGTCAGCCCGCCAACGCGTGGATGGGGCCGGCCGGAATCGGTCACGGCGATGGCGATGACGATCTCGTCGGCGCGCGGTGCGTCAGGAACTCGGACCTCCATGCCATCGAAATGGCTGCGCACCCGCGCCGCATCCTTGTGGCCGAGCGGGATGTCCAGCGGCACGCCGAGGCCGCCACGCTTCTTCGACGAGGGAATGAGCGCCGCACCCTTGCCAAGCACATCGCGGAACGGGGCGCCGAGCTTGGGGTGAAGGATGGCGGCGGCGTGCTCGAGTTCGCCGTCGGCGCCGACGGCGGCTGCCTTGCCGAAGCTTTCGACTTTATTGCCGGGAAAGCCAAGTGCTGCGACCGCGCGCTTCGGCAAAATGTCGCCCAATTCCTCACCAATGTCGCTCAACGCTGACAGGTCTTCGACGTAAGTGCCTGCGTACGGGTTGCGGATCACGGCAATGGCCGCCGCGCGGCGGGTCGGCGGATCGACGGGACGGCCGCCCTCGATCAGGGTTTCCTCGATGATGGTGATGATCCGGCGGATTTCTACGCTCATCTCAATCCGTCCTCGCCTTTGATATCCGCGGCGGCAAGGCCGCCCACCCGCGCGTGAACGCGCGCGCCTGTCGTCATCGCCAGGATGACCGCCATCTCGTCTGCGCGCGGCGCGTCAGTGACGCCGACCTCGATCGCGTCGAAATGACTGCGCACGTAAGAAGCGTTTATGTGCGTGATCGGAATGTCGATCCGCGTTCCGGGGCCGCCGACCTTCTTGGTCGACGGCACGATTGCCCTAGCGTTTCCGAGCAGCTCGCGCATCGCGTAACCGCCTGGATTGTGCCAGAGCGCGCCGTGTTCGAGCTCGCCGGCAGCACCGACGATGGCGCCCTTGCCATAGCCTTCGATCGCCGAGACGCCCTCGCCGATGGCATCGATCAGGCGTCGCGCCATATCGAGACCGAGCGGCTTCAGATCGTCCATGAAGCCGGTGATTTCCTGGACATAGCGCCCGGCAAAGGGGTTGGCGATGACGGCGACGATCGCGCCGCGTTTGGGCGGACGTGCCGCAAGTGGGCCGCCCTCGTGGAATATCTCCTCGACCTGAACCAGAAATTTCCTGACCACCACAGCCGGCATTGTCCGCTCTCTTTCTTCCCGTCGTTCACACAAACTCGTTAGAGTATCAACAATTATCCCCAGCCGATATTTGTCAAGCTTCGACACGCAAGAAGCGAGAAATGGCACAACGAAACTGCCTCGCAGGACGATTGACAGCCTGCGGGGCCGCTCATAAACTCATATGACCATCAACGAAAATAGCCGCCGTCTCGGCGATAGCGCGGATGGTTAAGGCGTGGCTTCAAAAGCTGAAAAAAGCTGAAGGGGAATGACATGAAAAGGGCGCTCAAAAATCTATGTCTGGCCGGCACGATGCTTGCCGTGTCGTTCGGATCTGCCGCGGCACAGGACAAAGTGTCCGTGGCCGCCATCTCCGGATACTTTGCACAGGGCTTCGGTGTTTCCATCGTCAACGGCCTCAACAAGGCCAAGGACGAATTCGGCATCGACCTGAAGCTGGTCGACACCGGCAATCGCGCGCTCGACTACGAGGAGCAGTTCGAGAACCTTGCCAAGGCCAAGCAGTACGACCTGATCTTTGTGATGGGCTGGGAACTGGTGGACTCGCTGCAGAAGGTCAGCAAAGCCTATCCCGACCAGCGCTTCGTGTTCATCGACGGCGTACTCGACAATCCCAACATGATCTATGCCAATTTCGCGGAGGAGCAGGGATCCTTCGTCGCCGGCGCGCTCGCCGGCATGATCGAGGCCAAGGGCAGCGAATTCCCTAAGATCGGCGACGGCATGGCGATCGGCTTCGTCGGCGGCCGTGATATCCCCGTGATCCGCAACTTCCTCGGCGGCTACGAGCAAGGCGCGAAATATGCCGCGCCCGACGTGAAGGTGAACTCCGTCTTCGCCGGAACCTTCGATGACCCGGCCAAGGGCAGCGAGCTTGCCCAGGCGCTTTACGGCCAGGGCGCCGACATCGTCTACAACGTCGCCGGCCCGACGGGCGAAGGCGTGATGCAGGCAAGTGCTGCGGTCGACAAATACTCGATCGGCGTCGACATCGACATGTGCGGTACGGCCCCCGGAAATGTGCTCGCAAGCATGCTGAAGCGCGGCGACATCGCCGTCTACACGCTGATCAAGGACGAAGTCGAGGGCCGTAAGGTGGCCGCCGGCACCCGCACCTTCGACCTCGCTTCGGGCGGCGTCGAGGTCAAGGTCTGCGATGATATCGCCCCGACGATCCCGGCCGATGTGACGGCAAAGCTGGACGAGATCAAGAAGGCCATTCTCGATGGCAAGATCGAGATCGCCAAGGCGAAGTAAGACAACAACCGCGCATCCTCCCAGGAAAGCGCTACGCTGATCCGCTACGGCTTGCGGCGACGGATCAGCGTCCAATTTGCGAGAAGCAAGGTGTCGAACGCGTCGGGGTCTTCGACCCCCCACAATGCCGGCAACAATGCGGCCGGCGCCAATGTCGCTGGCCCCGATGTCGCTGGGATGGCTGTCGCGCTGACGGGCATCACCAAGCGTTTCGGCGCATTCATCGCCAATGACGGCATCGACCTTGCCGTGCGCCGGGGCGAAATCCACGCCATCATCGGCGAGAACGGCGCCGGCAAGACGACATTGATGAACATCCTGTTCGGTCTCCTGCAACCCGACGAGGGCTCGATCCGGCTGAACGACGAGGAGACGGTGGTCGCCGACCCCGCCGTCGCCATCAAGGCCGGTCTCGGCATGGTGCATCAGCATTTCAAGCTGGTTCCCTCGCTCTCGGTCGCCGACAATGTTTTTCTCGGCATGGAGATCCGCCGCCATGGGCTGATCGATCACGCCGCGCAGATTGCGCGCACGCGCGAACTGTCGGAGCGTTTCGGGCTGCGGGTCGATCCGACCGAGCGCGTCGGACTGCTCTCGGTCGGCATAGAGCAACGCATCGAGATCCTGAAGGTGCTGGTGCGCGGCGCGCGCACCATCATTCTCGACGAGCCGACCGCGGTGCTGACGCTGCAGGAGAGCCGTGAACTGTTCCAGACGCTGCGCAGCTTCGTGGCGGATGGCATGACGGTGATCTTCATCTCGCACCATTTGGAAGAGGTGATGGAGGTCTCGGACACCGTGACGGTGCTGCGCAACGGCAGGAGGGTGGCGACGCGCCCAACCGTTGAGCTCAGCAAGGACGAACTGGTGCGCATGATGGTCGGCCGCGAGGTCAGCTTCGATCGCCGTCCGCGCGAACCGCAGCACGGCGATGTGATCCTCGAAGTCGAGCAACTGTGGGCGCGCGACGACCGCCGGTTGCCGGCGCTGCGCGACGTTAACTTCACCATCCGCTCCGGCGAGGTGGTGGGAATCGCCGGCGTTGCCGGCAATGGCCAGACGGAACTGGCAGAGGTGCTTTCGGGCCTGCGGCCGGCAAGCCATGGCGTAGCCCGGCTGAAGGGCCGGAACCTCGCCACCTTCTCCCCCGCCGAAATCCGCGAGGCCGGCTTGGCGCATGTTCCCGGCGATCGGATGGTGCGCGGGGTCGACCGCAATGCATCGATTGCGGCAAACATGCTGATGGGAGGCCAGCATCGTGCGCCATGGAGCCGCGGCGGCGTGCTCAACTGGAACGCCATCGGCCAAAACGCTTCCAAGTTGATCAAGGATTTCGATATTCGCGCGCAAGGATCGGGCGATGCCGTCAAGCGGCTTTCGGGCGGCAATATCCAGAAGGTCGTGCTGGCGCGCGAGTTCACCAACGGCGCCGACTTCCTGCTGATCGATCAGCCGACGCGCGGCGTCGACATCGGCGCGCAGGAAGCCATTCATGACGAGATCATGCGCCAGCGCGCTGCCGGCCGCGCAATCCTGCTGATTTCCGTGCAACTCGACGAACTTGCCGCCCTTGCCGATCGCATCCTGGTGATGTTCAACGGACGGATCATGGGCGAGGTCGCCGGCGACGATGCCGATGAAGACCGCATCGGCATGATGATGGCAGGCGTGGCCGTGCCGGAATTCGCCGCGGAGCCTGCATGATGCCGGAGTCTCCAAGATGAACGATCGTTTGCGTGCCGTGTCCGGTCAGATCATCGCCGTCGCCGTGGCGCTGCTCATGGGCGCGATCATCATCCTAATGGTCGGTGAAAGCCCGGTACGTGTCTTCATGACGCTGTTGCGCGGCGCCTTCGGTGATCAGGCAAAGATTGCCGGAACCTTGCTGCAGACGACACCGATCCTGATCTGCGGCGTCGCTGCTTGCGTCGGCCTGCGCGGCGGCATGTTCAACGTCGGCATCGAGGGCCAGCTTTTCCTCGGCGGCTTTGCTGCCGCCTGGGTCGGCTTCGCCTTTCCCCTGCCCGCGGGCATTCACATGCTGGCAGCGCTGGCACTCGCGATTGTGGCGGGTGCCGCGTGGGTTGCGATCCCGGCCTATTTCCGCGCCCGCTACAACACCAACGAAGTCGTCTCGACGATCCTGTCGAACTACGTTGCGGTGCTGCTGACCTCTTATTTCACGATCTTTCTGTTCAAGCGACCAGGTGGCTGGTCGGAGACGCCGCCGATCCTGCCGACGGCCTATCTGCCGGGGATCTTCGACTTTTCCCGGTTGAACGGGGGCCTGGTCATCGGTCTGGTGCTGGCGATCGGCGCGGCACTTGTCTTTCGCTACACCAGCTGGGGCTATGGCGTGACGATGGTCGGTTCGGCGCCGAAATTCGCCGAATATGGCGGCGTCAACGTGAAACGACAGGGCTTTTTGGTTCTGCTCCTTTCAGGGGCCGTTGGCGGACTGGCCGGTGGCGTCGAGACGCTCGGCGTCCATCACCGGTTCATGGAAGGCTTCGCTCCCGGTTTCGGCTTCGACGGGCTGATTGCTGCCCTGCTCGCCAATGGCTCGCCGGTCGCCACCATCTTCACCGCGCTGTTCTTCGGCGCGCTGCGCAACGGGTCGCTGCTGCTCGAGGTCGATACCGGCGCGTCGCGCGAGATCATCACCGTGATCCAGGCGCTGATCATCCTCAGCGTGTCGGCGCAGGTTCTGGTCAGGCGGCGCGGCGACAGCCAGGCAGGGGAGCGGCGATGGAAATTCTAGACAAGCTCGTCAATGTCGCGCTGATCGCAGCAACGCTTCGCACCACGGCTCCCATTCTTCTGGTCGCACTCGGCGGCTCATTCACCACCAAGGCCGGCATCTTCAACATCGGCCTCGAAGGCCAGATGCTGGCAGGCGCCTTCTTCGCCGTCCTCGGCTCGATCTGGACAGGTTCCGCGCTGCTGGGCGTCGCCTGCGGTGTTGCGGCGGCGCTCGCCTTTGCCCTGGTTTTTGCCGTTCTGGTGGTGAGCTTCCGAGCCAATGAAGTGGTCGTCGGGCTGGCGCTCAACATTCTCGCCGGCGGCATGACGATTTCGCTGATGAAGGCGATCTTCGGCACGCGAGGCTCCATCGTCGGCCAAGGCATCGTCGGCCTGCCGAAAGTCCAGCTGCCCGGCGCCCGCGACCTTCTCGGCTCATGGGCATCGCTGATCTCCGGCTTCACGCCGATGGTCTATGTCGCGTTCATCGCGGTGCCGCTGCTGGTCCTGTTCTATAACCGCACCCGGCTCGGGCTTTATATCCGCGTCGTGGGCGAGAAGCCCGAAGCCGCCGAGGCGCTCGGCATCTCGATCACGCGCGTCCGTTACACCGCGTCGCTGCTTTGCGGATTACTGGCGGGGCTGGCCGGCGCGCATCTGTCGCTCGGCTACATAACTATGTTTACGGAGAACATGTCATCGGGCCGTGGTTTCATGGCCGTGGCAATCCTGATCTTCTCCAACGGCGATCCGCTCAAGGTACTGGCCGGCTGCCTGCTGTTCGGCTTCGCCGATGCCTTCTCGCTGCGCCTGCAGACATTCGGCTATCCGTCCTATCTGGTCCTCACAGTTCCTTATGTCGTCGCGCTCACGGCGCTGTTCGCCCTCTCGTACCGGGCGCGCCCAAGGATCATCATGGAGACGCTGGCTTCAATGCAAAAACTGCTGTCGGTGGACAAGAATCCCGGGCCTGACGGCAAACATCCCTCATGAAGGAACTTTCCATGGAACGCATAATCCTCGACGTGGATTCTGCCGGCGACGATATTCTCGCCGTGCTGTTTGCCGCGGCGAACCCAAACCTCCGGCTCGAAGGCGTGACCACCGTGACGGGTGCGGCCGGCCCGATCGAGCAGGTCACCAATGTCGTCCTCAACACGCTCCGGCTTGCCGGGCGCGACGACATCCCGGTTCATGCCGGTGCATGGCGGCCGATCGTCGGCAACGCCAAGGCCGATATGGAAGCGCCGGTCCATTTCGAAAAGCGGCTCGTGGCGCGGTTCGGCGACCGCCTGAAGAAATTCAATCCACCGGCGCCGAAGCCGTCGCGCCAGGCAAATCCGGGACACGCTGTCGACTTCATCATCGAAACGGTGATGGCCAATCCCGGCGAGATCACGCTGGTGACGACCGGCCCGCTGACCAACGCGGCGATGGCGCTGCTGCAGGAACCCCGGCTGACGGAGGTGCTCAAGCGCCTGCTGGTGCTCGGCGGCAACTTCCAGACGCCCGGCAACATCACGCCGCTGTCGGAATACAACATCTGGGCCGACCCGGAGGCCTCGCGCATCGTGCTGAACGCCGATGTCGACAAGATCCTCGTACCGCTCGACATCTGCGAGGACAACCGCGTCGCCGCCTCGATGCTGACGCGCGACGACCTCGCGGACATGCAGGCCGGCGCCAAGGACAATCCCGTTCTCGAGATGATCGCCAACAGCTTTCCGATCTATATCGACATCTGGCGCGAATTCTTCGATCTGGTCGGCTTCCCGATGGACGACGTGATCACTGTGGCGCTGGCTTTCGATCCGGGCCTTGCCACGATGACCGAGCCGCTGTTCGTTGACGTCGTGCTGGACGGGCGTATAGCGCGCGGACAGACCGTCGCCTATCGCGGCAGGCAATTGCTGCCCGGCGGCGGACCGAAGACCACGCGCATCTGCACCGACCTCGACGGCCGGCGCTTCCTCAACATGTTCAAACAGACCGTCGCGCAGTACGAGCGGCCGGCGTGAGGAACGATACGATGACCACTGCAACTCCCATCCTGTTCGATTGCGATCCTGGTCACGACGACGCCATTGCGCTGGTCATGGCGCATCGCTCGCCGGCCATCAAACTGCTCGGCGTCACCACGACCTGCGGCAACGCCGAGGTCGAGAAGACGACGGCCAATACGCTGCGCATCCTCGAATTCATCGGCGCCGGCGACGTTCCGGTGGCGCAGGGCTGCCACCGTCCGCTGGCGCGGCCCTTGGTGCTTGGCACCGCCGACGGGCCAAGCGGCCTGGAAGGCTCCCCCTACCTGCCGCAGGCAACGATCAAGCCGGTCAAGCAGCACGCGGTCGATTTCCTCGCGGACACATTGCGCGCCTCGCCCGAGCCGATTCTGGTGGTCGCCACCGGCCCGCTGACCAATATCGGCCTGCTGATCCTGAAGCATCGCGACGTGCTGCCCAAAATTAGGGAATTGATCTGGATGGGCGGCGTGTTCTATCGCAGGAGCGAGATCATCACGCCGACCGAGTTCAATGCCTTCTGCGACCCGGAAGCGCTGAAGATCGTCCTGGACAGTAGTGTGCCGATCCTGATGGTCGGCCTCGATGTCACCATGCAGGTGCTGATCGAGGCGCCACAATATGCCGAGCTCGCAACCATCGACACGCCGCTCGGCCGGCTCGTCAACGACTGGCTGCTGTTCTACGAGAAGCTGCATCGCAACTCGATGGGCGTCGGTGGGGCGATGCACGATCCTCTGGTGCTGGCGCTGGCCATCGACCCGACGCTGGTGCGCACGCGTCCCGCCCATATCGGCGTCAATCTGTCGGGCAGCTACGCATTCGGTGCGACCGTTGCCGATTTCTGGGGCGAGCGTGGCGAACAGGACAATGCCCGCATCGCGCATGAAGTCGATGCAGACCGCTTCTTCAAATTGATGTTCGATCTGCTGCGGGATTAGACTGGGTCTTTCGGTCCTAGCCTCCTGCGGATATACATCTCGCCGGACGTACATCTATGGGAGAGCGTGATGCGGGTCTCGAAGTAGGGCGACAGTCTCGCCATCCGTCTTCCCGCCGTTGTCGTCGAGGCGCTCGAACTCAGGGAAGGCGATGAGATTGAAATCCATGTGACCGATGCCGGACGGCTTGGCGTCGCGCGCAAAGCTGCGCCCGAGGAATTGCTGAAACGGCTTCGCGCCTTCCGCGGTCGCCTTCCCGCCGACTTCAAGTTCGACCGGGACGAGGCGAATGCCCGGTAGAACGAGCCGCGGAATGTTTATCAGCCGGTCAGTTAGGTCTTAGCGGCACATATCCTGTGCAGGTTTGCTTTTCCCGAAGATCTGACCGACAGCCGGCAATCAGGCTTCCGGAAGCATGACGACGTTTTCGGAGTCCCAGAAAATTTCTGCCTTCTCACCTGGTTTCGGCAAGCTGGTGCGGGTGCTCCGCTGAACTTGAATCCGAACGCGAATGCCGTTAGCCAGGCAGATGGTGTAGAACGATCTGCTGCCGATGAAGATGACATCCTCGACCTGCCCGGTCGCCGATTGCGTGGTGTCATTGTCTCTGGCGAAGCGGAAAGATTCCGGTCGGATTGAGACGATCACCTTGCCGCGCAATTCGCCGGCGGGAACGACAGAACTGTGAAAGCGGAGCCCCGATGCGGTGACGGCAGTCATGCCGGAAGCATCGTCGCTTGCCATCGTCGCCTCGAACAGATTGGTCTCGCCGAGGAACTTGGCGGCGAACAGCGACCTTGGCGCTGCGTACATGATTTCGGGCCGGTCGATCTGAACGATGCGGCCTTTCTCCATGAGAACGACACGGTCGGAGAGGATCATCGCCTCATCCTGATCGTGCGTGACGTAGACGAAGGTGGCGCCGGTCTCGGCGTGAATGCGCTTCATCTCGACCAGCATGTGCTGGCGGATCTTCAGATCGAGGGCGGCAAGCGGCTCATCGAGCAGCAGGACTTTCGGACCATTGACGAGCGCGCGGGCGAGCGCCACGCGCTGGCTCTGGCCGCCGCTCAACTCGTTGATATAGCGGTTGGCGAAGCTGTCGAGCTGAACGATATGCAGCATGCGCTGGACCCGCTCGCGGATTTCGGCCTTGGGCGTGCCCTTGACCTTCAGGCCGAAGGCGACGTTCTCGAAGACGTCGAGATGCGGAAAAAGTGCATAGCGCTGGAAGACCATGTTCACAGGCCGCCGCTCGGGCGGCTGGTCGGCACAATCCTTGCCATCGATCTTGACGGTGCCGGCGGTCGCTGCCTCGAAGCCGGCTATGAGCCGCATCAGGGTTGTCTTGCCGCAGCCGCTGGGGCCAAGCAAGGTTACGATCTCGCCCTGTTCAATGGACAGGTCTATGTCGCTCAGCGCCTGAAACGAGCCGAACATTTTTTGGGCAGCGGCTATCTCGATCACGGGCGGGCGGATTGTCATGCTTGTCGATCCTTATGAAACGGTGCGGCCTGCGACGGCAGACCTTCTGCGCAGATGGCCGATGAGCCAGGCAATGAAGAGGATGGCGACCGAGAACAGGAGAGCGAGCGTCGAGATGGCGTTGATGAGCGGGGTGACGGTGCGGCGCATCATCGACCAGATATACATGGGCAAGGTCGTCTCGGTGCCGGCGACGAAGGAGGTCACGACGAACTCGTCGAACGATACTGCAAACGCCAGGATGGCCGAGGCGATCAAGGTCGGTGCGATCAGTGGCAGCGTCACCCTGCCGAAAGTCTGGATCTGGCTGGCGCCGAGATCGCGCGAGGCTTCCTCCAGGGATGGATCGAACAGCGCGAGCCGGGCGCGCATCGCCACGATCAGGATCGGCAGGGCCAGCACCACGTGCGAGATGACGATAGTGACCGTCGAGAGCTGGACGCGGGCCTGGGCGAACAGCACCAGAAGCGAGACGCCGACGAAGAGGCCTGGAAGTGCGATCGGCGTCAGGCATAGCACCTCCAGCAGGGTGCGACCTCCCCGCCCCAGGCGAAGCCAGGCGAGCGAGGCGGCCGCCCCAAGGACAAGCGTGATCACCGCGGTGAAACCGGCGACGGTGAGGCTCTTGACCAGTGCCGAGCCTAGCTGGGCGTTGCCAAGCACATCGGCGTACCAGCGCAGACTGAAGCCGGCAAAGGGAAAGGACAGCGAAGGGCTCGCATGGAAAGAAAAGAGAACAATAATCACCAGCGGCATCAACAAGAACGCCAGGATCGACCAGACGACAATTCTGAGGATCACTGGCTACGCTCCCGCTTTCTTTGCAGGCCGGCGCTTCACGATCAGACCTGTTGCACGCCCAAGCCCCATCACGGCGAAATAGATGGCGATCGACACCAGAAACATCAGGAAGGCCTGAGCGGCACCGAGGGGCCAGTTTCCGGTCTTGCGGAACTGATCGGCGATCAGCAGCCCCGTCGTCTGACCCGACGAGCCACCCAGCATCTGCGGCGTGACATAATCGCCCGCGACCATGACGAAGGTCAGCATGAAGGCGCCGACCAGCCCGTTGGCTGCGTTGGGTGCGATGACGCGAAAGAAGGCGCCAAGCGGCGAAGCGCCAAGGTCGCGCGCGGCGTCGACAAGGTCCTTCTTGATCTCGCTGAGCGACGACACCACCAGCAGGATGCAGAATGGCAGGTAGATGTGGATCAGCGTGATCGCGACCGCAAACCGGCTGAACAGGAATACCCCCACCGGCGAGTCGACGATGCCGGCCTGGAGCAGGATGGTATTGAGGACGCCGCTAGTGCCAAGTAAGGTGCGCCAGGCATAGATGCGCACCAAATAGCTGGAGAACCAGGTGATCAGGATAAGATAGAGGATGACCTGCGAGCGGCTGACATAGACGAGGTAATAGCCGACCGGGATCGCAAGCACCAACGTGATCGATGCCGTGACAAGCCCGATCAGGATGGCGTTGATCGTCACCGTCCAGAACAGTGGCGACATCAGCGAATTAAGATAGTTCGAAAACACGAAGTCCGGCACGATCTTATACGAGGCCGCCGTCCAGAAACTGTAGACGAACAGGATCAGGCTCGGCACGACGAAAAACACGACCATGTACAGAACAGCGGGTGCCGCCAGCAGGCTGCCCATGCTAGAGCGCGGTGCCTTCATGAACATTCTCACGGACAAAATGTGCTATCGGCAATGACGCTGATAGCCAACTCTCAATTCAGCCGACTCAAACACGGGAAGTCTACATCCCCGCCTTGAATTCCTGCCACGCCGCGACCCAATCGTCATAGGTGGCATGGGTGTCGGATGCCCGTGGTGGAATGCCGGGCAGGCCGGCTGCGAACATCGTCTCAATGGCGTCATAATCGATGCGGCTGCGCGACTTCTCATCGAGCAATGCCACCGCCTTCTTCGAAACCGGCGCCTGAACCACGGCCATGGCGACCTTGGCCTGCACCGCGGGATCGAGCGACTGGTTGATGAAGGCGTGAGCGGCCTCGATATTGTCCGCCGAAACCGGAATGAACCAGGCGTCCACCCACAGGATCGGACCTTCCTTCGGAATGGCCATCTCGATCTTCATGTTCTGCTGGTCGGTCTGCGTGATGATCGAGGGATCGGCGCAAAGGGCTGCTACGACCTCGCCGGAAACCATAAGGTTTACAAGTTCGCCCTGATTGAGGGCGATGACGCGGGCCTGAGCACGGTATTTGGAGAATTCCGCGAAAGTCTTGCCGAGCTCGTCTTTGGTCAGCAGCGGATATTTGTCACCGAAGCCGGCAACGCGCGCAGCCACGGGCCAGGAGCTTACCGTGTCGTCCATGATGGCGATTTTGCCCTTGAGCGAAGGATCGAGCAGGTCGACGTAGGATGTCGGCTTGGCCAGCTTGTCGGCATTGAACAGGATCGTGTTGAACCCCCAGATATAGGGCGATCCCCAATATTGCCCGTCGGCGAACCATGTCGGCTGGTCGTAGAACTGGCCGAAGAGGTTGTCGGCATTGTAGTTCGGCACTTTCGACATATCGATCGGATTTACGATCTTCATTTCCCGGATGTAGAGATCGGCATAGGCCTGATTGTATTCGGCCAGATCGATGGGCGGCGGATTGCCGGCCACAAATTTTGCCTGCACGTCATCCTGGTTGGCGATCGACGTGGCCTCGACCGTCACGCCGTTTGCCTTGCGCCAGTCCGAAAGCTCGTTGGTCAGGTCATAGCCTTCCCAGGCCATGACCTGGAGTTCGCCACCCGCAGCGGCCTGCGCAGGCAGCGTGGACAACCTCAACAGGAATGCCCCGCCTCCCAAGCCGGCCATTCCGGTGAGAACGGCTCTCCTGCTGACTGCTGACGTGAACAAGCCCGAATTGACCTCGTCTCCTGCTTTGCGTGTCATTGCGGATTCCCCTTTTTCTGATGGCAATTTACGACAACCTTGTTTTACAGGATATTGGATACAATAACCATGGGAGTCAAACGAATTCGTCCCACCACCGCTCGGCTTTGATTGTCTTGTAAAGATTTTGCGGAGGCGTCGCGGCTATCCAGATCGGCTGCGCTCGCGTCAAGCCGATTTTGAACGACAGGGCAACATGTGCGCCCGGATTCGACGCAACGAAAAGGCCGATACAGCTGAAGCAGGATCAGCCGGCGGCTTCGCCCCGCTTCAGTTGGCTGACGATTTCTTCGGCCGCGTCGGCGACATGCTTCTTGAGCAGTCTCGATGTCTCGACGGCGTCACGCAGGCGATAGGCTTCAAAAATGTCACGATGCTCCTGCAGCGCTTTAGTCTGCGCCTTCAACGGCTCGATCTGCAGGCGCAGATAGCGATCCGCCGAACTGTAGAGCGTTTGTAGCACCGCCATTGAACGCGGTCGCATCGACGGTTCGAGCAGCGCGGTGTGAAAGGCCCAGTTGAGGCGGCTGAGTTCCTTCGGATCGCCCCTGGCGATAGCAGCCTCGTAATCACGAAGCGCTCGCTCGACATTGGCGATATCCTGATTGGATAGGCGCGCTATGGCCTTTTTGACGAGGAAGGGTTCCAGCAGAAGCCGCGCATCGAACAGGTCGATCGCATCGTCAGCCGATAGATCGGAGACGACTGCGCCGCGATGCGTCCTGATGACGACAAGACCTTCGGCTTCCAGTTGCAGAAGCGCCTCGCGCACCGGAATCCGGCTGACACCCAACTCGGCCGCTATCGCCTCCTGGCGAATCTGGTGGCCGCCGGGATAGTCGCCCCCGATAATTTTGGCGGCTATATATTCCGCCACCATCGCGGTTACGGTTTGGCGCTGCAACAGAGGCTTGGGCGGTGTCGGCATGGCAGGCGCTTTCAGAATCGTTCTACTTGTCGCAGGATCGTATCCAATATTTCATCCTGGTCCAATCTCGGCTTTGCAATCGAGCTTCCGTTTCCCATCGATCATCGCCGATCCGCATAATCCAGGCTCTCTGGCGGCAGCGGCGAGTGGCCGCGCACGCGGTCGACAAGCTTTTCCGCAATCATCATGGTCGGGCAGTGCAAATTGCCGCTGGTGATGCGCGGCATGACCGACGCATCGATGACACGCAACCCCTCGGTCTCGTGCACCTTGCCGTCGGCGTCGACGACCGACATGTCGTCGACGCCCATACGGCAGGTCGAGCACGGGTGGTACTGCGTGCCGAGGTTTTCCTTTAGCCAGGCAAGCACTTCGCCATCGGGCATCGTCCTGAGCCCTGGCGTCAGGGCTTGCCCGCGCATGCCGTCCCAGGCGCGCTGCTGGATGATCTCGTCAGTGTGACGCACGCCGTCGATCAGATCCCGCTGGTCCTGCGGATGCGCGAGGTAATTGGAAATGATCGACGGATGCATCCGCGGATCGGCTGATTTCAGTGTAACGGCGCCCCGGCTCTTCGGCCGCATCAGGCAAGTCTGGTATTGGAACCCCTCCTCGATGTTGACCTTGCCGTGCATGAGTTCGCCCAGCATCGGCAGAAACTCGTGCTGGATGTTGGCGTAGTCGGCAGCCGCACTGCTCCTGAAGAACGTGCCGACTTCCCAAAGATTTGTCACGCCGAGCCCGGAGCGCATGAACAGCCATTGCGCGCCGATCAGGCCCATTTTGAACATGTTCAGGTCCATGGCGGGCGAGACGCCGCGACGCGATGCCCTGTAACGCACCGAAACGGCAACATGGTCGACCAACCCCTTGCCGACACCGGGCACGTCCGCGACCGACTTGATACCCAGACTGCCCAGTTCGTCTGGGCCACCGACGCCCGACAGCAGCAAAAGCTGCGGCGAGTTGAAGGCGCCGCCGCACAGCACCACCTCGCGTCCAGCCTCGACTGTGTGGGTCGCACCATCCGCCTCGTAGGTAACGCCGACCGCGCGCTTGCCGTCGAAATTGACCCGGTGCACCAGCGCATTCAACTTCAGCTCGACATTGCCCTTGCGGATTGCCGGCCTGAGATAGGCCCTGCCGCCGCTCGCCCGCACGCCCCTGTCGATATTTGCCTGATAGATATGGACGCCTTCCTGGCGATAGGCATTGTAGTCGGGATTGAGTGGATGACCGGCCTGTTGACCAGCCTCGAGAAACGCCTTGAAGACCGGCAGATCGCCTTTGAGTGTCGTGATCGCGATGGGGCCATCGCCGCCTC
Organism: Mesorhizobium sp. M6A.T.Cr.TU.017.01.1.1; assembly: GCF_004023115.1. NCBI lineage: Bacteria > Pseudomonadati > Pseudomonadota > Alphaproteobacteria > Hyphomicrobiales > Phyllobacteriaceae > Mesorhizobium > Mesorhizobium sp. M6A.T.Cr.TU.017.01.1.1. The sequence continues at coordinate 74,949 of NZ_RZTA01000005.1, read as the reverse complement.
GATAGGCATTGGCGCCCTTGTCGTAGGTTTCCAGCCTCTTGAAGTAAGGCAGGCAATACGCAAACGACCAATCCGGCAGACCGTCCTGCGCCCACCCGTCGAAGTCGCGCGGATTGCCTCGGACATAGACCATGCCGTTGAGCGACCCGGAGCCGCCCAGCATCTTGCCCCTGACATGCGTGATCATGCGCTCGCCGAGCGCGGCCTCCGGTCCCGTCTCGAAACTCCAGGTCCGGCGCTGGTCGGTCAGCGGGTAGGACATCGCCGCCGGCATTCGAACGTAGATGGAATTGTCGCTCGGGCCGGCCTCCAGCACCAGCACTCGAACGCTCTTGTCCTCGCCTAGCCTGGCGGCGACGATCGAACCGGCGGCACCCGCCCCGACGACGATATAGTCATACGCCTTGGAAGCCATGTCGAACTTACCTTCGCTTGCACCTGACTGGATGTTTCGGCCAGGCTGAGTTCCTATGTCGCCCACCAGATGCTTTTGGTCCGGGAATACTGGTCGAGCGAATGAATGCCTTTGTCCTTGCCGCCGAAGCCGGACGTCTTGAAGCCGCCGAACGGAGTCGTGAAGTCGCCCTCGCAGAAGGCGTTGATCGCCACGAACCCCGCGTCGAGCGTGGCCGATGCCTCGCGAATTGCGTTTGGATTCTCGCCGAAGACATAAGCACTCAGGCCGTATTGCGTGTCATTGGCGCTGCGGATCGCGCTGTCGAGATCGTCGTAGAACCTGACGGAGAGAACCGGGCCGAAGACCTCTTCGCTCCAGGCCTCGGCGCTTTCGGCGACATTGAAAAACACCACCGGTTCGACCAGGCGTGGCGATGTGCCGGTAATTTCTGCTCCCGACACGCTGAGATCATTGTTGTGCCGCTTCTCGTTATCGACGGCGCGATTGACCTTGGCCGCATGGGCGTCGCTGACCAGCGGCCCGATGCGCGTAGCCGGATCGAACGGATCGCCGATCGGCCATTCCTTCATCTTCGTGGCGAGCATGTCGCGAAGATCGGCTTCCAGCGCACGCGGCGCGAGGACCCTCGATATGGATGAACAGAGCTGGCCGGAATTCATCAGGAAGCCGGTCGAAATGTCGTCGGCGAAACGATCGAGCGATTTGACATCAGGCAGGATGATCGCGGGGTTCTTGCCGCCGCACTCCAACGAAATTTCCTTCAAATTCGAATCGGCCGAATAGTGCAGGAAGCGCCGCCCTGTGGCGGTCGAACCGGTGAAATTGATCGCCGAAACGTCGCCATGCAGGCCCAGCGCCTTTCCGGCAACCGCGCCGGTGCCGGGTACGACGTTGATGACGCCAGCCGGGAAACCCGCTTCGATCGCCAACTCGGCCAGCCGCAGCGTGGTGAGCGGCGTATCGTCGGCCGGCTTGCAGACGACCGTGTTGCCGGCCGCCAGCGCCGGGCCGATCTTCAGCGCCAGCGTGGTCAGCGGATAATTCCAGGGCAGGACGATGCCGACCACGCCTTGCGGCTCGCGCACGATCTGGCTGAGCACGCCATTGCGACGGGCAGGGCTGAGATCGTAGGCGGTTTCGGTCAGGCTGGCATACCAGCGCAGCACGCCGACCGTCGTCGGCACATCGTCATTGTAGGAATGCAGGATCGGCTTGCCGACGTCGAGGCTTTCGAGGAGCGCCAATTCGAGCCGATTCTTTTCGACGGCGTCCGCCAGCGCACGGATCAACGCCGCGCGTCCTTCGTGCCCCATCGTGCCCCAGTCTGCCTTGAGCGCCGCACGGGCGGCGTGCACGGCGAGATCTACTTGCCTCTCGCTGGCAAAGGCGACTTCGCTGATCGTCTCCCCATCGAAGGGAGACATGATGTTTCTGACTTCGGAGCCGCCGTCGCGGGAAAACCCATCGCCAATCCAGGACGTATCCAGCCGCCGCGCTGTATCGCGCGTCTGCCTCAGGTCGGACACGCCGAACATTGGAACCTTATCCATGCAATCCATCCCTGGCGCACCTGCCGGCTGCGGCCCCTCGAAAAGCACAACCGGCAACGCGAACTTTTCGTAAGCCCTCGACCCGGCCCGACATCCTTGCGGGATCAGGCGGCCCGACGTGACTGCATCTGCTTGAGCTGTTCGATCGTCGCGGTGATCGTGGCGATGACGCGCTCGCGCTCCTCGCCGGTCAGCGGCAGTCGCGGCGCCCGGGACCATTCAGGCGCGCCGTAGACGAGGTGCTCGGCCATCTTGATGTACTGAACCAGCTTCACATGCGTATCGAGATGGAAGGACGGCGTCATGATGCGATAGAGATCGCGTGCCCCGGCAAAATTCCCGGATGCGCACAGGTTGAAAATCTCGACGCATTCCTTCGGCCAGGCATTGGTCATGCCCGAAACCCAGCCCGTCGCGCCGAGCGACATGCTCTCGACGATCTGGTCGTCGACGCCGCAGAAGATATCGAAGCGGCTGCCCAGTTCGATGAACATGTCGGTGACGCGGCGCACGTCGCCGGTCTCTTCCTTGACCGCCACGATCGTTGGGCATTCGGCCAGCATCTTGAGGATGGCGGGCGTGACGTCGACGCCATAGGCGATCGGGTTGTTGTAGATCATGATCGGCAGGTCGCTGGCGCCGGCGATCGCCTTGTACCATTCGGCCGTTTCGCGCGGGTCGGTCTTGTAGCCGAGGCTCGGAAACACCATCAGGCCTTCGGCACCGTAATCCTGGAACTTGCGAGCGCTCGCGGCCGCGCCGGCGGTCGAAATCTCGGCAAGGCCGGAGAGAAGCGGAACGCGGCTGGCAACGGCTTCCTTGGCTGCCCGGATGACGGCTTCCTTCTCCTGCGGCAGCAGCGAGGCGTTCTCGCCCAGCATCGGCAACACGATGATGCCGGAAACGCCATTGTCGATGAGGCGGTTGATGCTCGCCTGCGTCGCTTCGAGATTGATCGAACCGTCCTGGTCGAGCTTGGTCGTAACCGCCGGGAACACCCCCTGCCAATGCGTCATCGTCTGGTCTCTCCTTGGACTCGCTTTCGCAATAATGTATCCAATCTACAATATTCTATTTTAAAGTCCACTATGAAATCGACCTTGCGGCAGCACCTATACGGGCATGTCACGCCACTGGAACGGGCGGATTTCCCTCGAAGCGCGGCACGGACACCCGCACCCCCTCTTGCGCCGAGCGTCTGACCGCCAGTGCCGTTGCCAGCGAGGCGACGCCGTCCCAACCCGTCGCCGCCGGACGATCGCCATGAAGCACTGCCGCGTCGAACTGGGCGATCGTGGCGGCGTAGAGGTTGGCGGGCTCGACCGGGATTTCCGTCATCTCGGTGCCGCGGCGAAGATGGACCCGACCGGACGGCGCCTCATCCAGGATGCCCCGGCCATAGATCGACCCTTCGGTGCCATGGATCTCAAGCGCGGTCTCGTGATGGGCGAAGACCTGGCCCTCATGCATGTAGGCAATCAACCCGGAAGCGAAGTTGACGATGGATTGCACCTGGTCCTCGACACCATTCTCGCCGATCAGGCTGCTCGCCTTCATCGACATGACCTCGACCGGTTCGTCCGCGAGGACGAAGCGCAGAACGTCGACATTGTGCACGGTCAGGTCGTAGATGACCCCGCCCTGTTCCTTGTCCTTCGTGCGCCAGGTCTGCAACTCCTTGGGCAAGTATTCGCAATACATCGCGCGCGCGGCGAGCGGCCGGCCGATTTGGCCTGTCAGCACCAGGTCGCGGATCGCCCTGTGCGTCGCCGCGCCACGCATATGATGGTTCGTCGCCAGGACGACGCCGGCGCGGTCGCAGGCCCTGGCCATCTCGACGGCATCATACAGCGTCAGCCCGAGCGGCTTTTCGCAGAGCACGTGCAGGCCCGCTGCCGCAGCTTCGAGCGTGTCGTCGCGATGCCTGGCATTGTTGGTCGAGACGTAGACTGCGTCGATCGCGGTTTCGGTAAGAAGCGATTTGAGGCTTGTCGTGGATACCGGTATCCCGAGATCGTCGGCGAATGCGCGGCCGCGGGCGGCACTGCGGCTGACGACCGCCACCAGTTCCGCATCCGGCACGGACTGGATCGCCTTGGCGACCCAGGAGCGCGCAATTTGGCTAGCCCCCACGATCGCCCAGCGGACCTTGCCCGCACCTCGACGCGCGCGGCTCGCGGCCGGCACCGCTTGGGGCGTGTCAGTCATGGAGTTCCCTCGATATCGCCGGGCCGACCGAAAAATCACTGAATGTGACCTCGAAACCTTCACGTTGCGGCGAGCAGCACATCATGCCGACATCGATCGTTTTCGAGGGTGGGAAATAGGCAAGCCGCACCGGCTTCCAGTGGCCGTCGGACGCATCCAGATACTGGATGCGGATCGCTTCGGCGTGGCGGGTCAGTCGGATCCTGACGCCGTCCGGACTTGCCGGAATACTAACCAGCGACCAGTCGGACGCATCGTTGGTGACGACGACGGAGAAATACATCAGCCCGTCGGTGAATTCGATGCCGGCCTTGACCCAATGCGTCTCGCTCAGCCGGACCATCAATCCGGCCTGGTCGTAGAGCACCTTGTAGTCACCCTTGACCGTGACCTCGGCGCTGAAGTCGCCCTCGACCTGGCGATAGAGGAAATGACCGTTGTCGCGCCAGAAATCGTAGAACGTCTCGCGCCAGAAATCGGTCTCCTTGCCGGTGCGCACATTCAAAGTGTTGCCGGAAAACGCGTGATGCAGTGGCGGGTTGAGCCAGGTCAGGTTGGTATTCTTAGATTTCGTCATCGGCTTTTGCCTGTCCGGTTCGCGTTGCGTGATGGGTTTTGCGCAGTCTGATTAGCCGGCAAAGTTTTGTCGGCGGCTACCTGAACCAGGTGTCCGACAGGCGGTAGCCCTCGGGAAATGGATCCTCCGGATCAACCCCGTAGTGGCTCACTCCGGTCAGCCAGGCGCGCCCGGAGATCTCAGTCACCACCGCGGGCACATTGCCCGCCACGGCCGTTTCAACGATGCGGCAATCGAAGACGGTGTCGAGAATCGAAGTATGCCGGAACTTCTCGCCCACAGCGAGATCGCCGCGCGCATGCAGCAAAGCCATGCGCGCCGAGGTTCCCGTGCCGCACGGGCAGCGGTCGAGCCTGCCGGGAGAAACGACCACGGCGTTCTTCGACGTCTTTACGCCGTCGACGACCCGCAGAGGACCGGCGAACTCGGTCTGGTTGATGGTGTTGATCGACGGGTTCTGCGGATGGATCGAGGGAAGCTGTTCGGCCGCTGCCGCCTTGATGCGTTCGCCGAGTTCGATCAGGTCGCGCGCCTCATCGCGCGCCAGCGTGACGCCGACGTCCTCGGCATCGACAATGCAGTAGATCATGCCGCCATAGGCGACGTCGACCCGCAGCGATCCGATCCCTGGCACGTCGACCATCCGGTCGCGATGCATGACGAACGACGGGACGTTGCGGAACGTGATGCGGCGGCATTTGCCACCACTGCAGTCCGCCGTCACCTCGACCAGGCCGGCCGGCGTGTCCACCCTGACAATGGTCTCAGCGCCGCGCATCGGGATCATGCCCGCCTCGAGGGCGACCGTGACCGTGCAGATCAGGTTCGAGCCCGACATCGGCACGAAGTAGTCGGACTCCATGACGATCATGCCGATATCGGCGTCGGCGCGTATCGGCGGCGTGATCAGGTTGACGGCTGCATTGACGCTGCCGCGCGGGTCGAACAGCAGCATGTTGCGAAGCCACGCGCTTTCGCGTTCCAGATTCTCCATGCGCTCGAACATCGTAGCACCCGGCGGCGGCAGGACGCCGCCGGTGATCACCCGGCCCACCTCGCCCTCGGCATGGGCTCCGACGACGGTAATGACGCGATCCAAGTTCATTGGCTTGTATCCTCAGGTCCAGGTTTGTCGACGATCATCACGCACCTGGTGTGCTTTTGTCGCAAGTGGTCCGCGTATTGCATCCAATATATTGGATTATTGCGGCGATGATTTTTTGTCAATGCGCTCATCGAAAAGAGTTGGCGTCCGGCATTCAGGCCGGCGCCGTAGTGCCGGCTGGATCCATCCGGCTAGACGAAGACCATCAGGTGTTGATCGACTACCCGGTCGCAATCGCCACATTCATGGCCGCACGCATCGTTCGAAGGCAGCCAAAGCGTCTTTCACATTCGGAAAGCGAGAATTGCTTCACAAAACCGTTTCATTTCGGCGTTTGGTAAAGCTCGGACGCGGCCTCTCTCAGCGCGCGCCGGCTGTCTGGCCTGAAATACATCATGTGGCCGCCTTCCAGCAGGTCGACGCGGATGGGCTTTGCGCCCGGAAGCGAAGGAATCTGGCCGACAAGGTAGCGTGACACCAAATAGGGTGTCACCAGGTCGGTGTAGCCGTTGACGATCAAAACGCCGAGGCCAGGGTTCAACGCGCGCGCCTGCTGAAGGTCATCCATCACGCCGACATAGCCCTGACGCGTCGGGCTCGTCCCGTAATCCCAATTGCCGCTGACTTCACGGTTGAGGAGCCGGTAACTTAGATCGGTGCGGAATTTCAATTCGTCACGCATATAGCTGACAAAGGCGGAAGTGAGCACCGGCACGCTTCGGTCGAGGACCGGATCAGGACCGCTGTATCTCAGGCTTTCCGGCGCGATGTCCGCCGTTTCGATCGTGCCGTCATAGGCGCTGAGAACATTGCCCCTTGCCCGTGCAAACTCCCTGGCGAAGAGTGCGGTGGGAATGCGTGCAAAGTTTCGTTTGACGAGTTCAAGCGGCAGGCCGGTGATTTCGGCAACGCGCGGGCTCGCCAGGCGCCCACCCTCTTCGAGCCCGCTGGCAAGCGCGACGAGATAGTCGCCAAGCGCATAGCGTTCGACATCGGCCAACCGCTCCTGCAACTCGGAACCGGTGACGCCTTCGCTGCGCAGGCGCACCGCCGCCAGCGACGGGAGCTCAAGCGCCCAGTGAAGCGGCTGGAACTCGTCTGGCCGCACGAGTGTGAACTCGAGCGCCGGCGAGATGAGCACGATGCCGCGAGGACTGATGCCGATGTCATCCTGAAGCGTCTTGGCAAGCAGTGCCGCCCGAAACCCGCCATAGCTTTCGCCGGCAAGAAACACCGGCGACGCTGCGCGGCCCGCCTGTGCCAGATAGAGCCTGATGAAAACGCCCATCGCGGCAGCGTCCTGGTTGACGCCCCAGAAGCTGCGTGCCTCGGTTCCAGGCGCTTCGCGGCTGTAACCCGTTCCGACGGGGTCGACAAAGACCAGGTCGGTCATGTCGAGCCATGTGTTCGGGTTGTCCAAAAGCCTCTGCGGCGATGGGAGAAAACTTCCATTAGCCGCCGTCGCCATCACGCGTGGACCGAGCGCGCCTAGATGCAGATAGGCGGAAGCCGCTCCCGGACCACCGTTGAACACGAAAGTGATCGGGCGCTGGGGATCAGGTTCCCGGCTCGGCTCGGGACGTAGCGTATAGGCGACATGAAAAACTTCCGCGGTGACGTCGCCCTTGCCGGACAGCAATGACAGAGTGCCTGCCTTCGCCTGATAGTTGAGCGTACGTCCCGCGATCACGATCGAATGATCGGAGACCTGCGGAGGCGGAAGCAGCGACAGAACCCCACCCGAAGGCGACGGCCGCTCGGCCACTTGCGCATGGCCGGCCGGAAGGCCGCCAACCAACAGCAACATAGCAAGGGTGATTTCTAGCAGCTTGGCACGCATGACAACTCCGGAACGGAACGACTGGAAGCTACCACGCCGATGGCTCAGCCGAAATCACAGGACCGTGCGCGCCCTCGCGGCCAGAAGGAGATCGATGGCTTTCAACGCACGATCTTCACGCACATCGGCGTGCCGACATCGATGTATCGCCCGGTGTCGGCCAGCCGGCCGGTGGCCATGTCGCGCAGGAAAATCGAGATGCGATCGGCGTTCTGATTGGCCGAGAAGAGATGGCGGCCCGAAGGCGTCAGTGCCAGATTGCGCGGTGTGGCGCCCCCACAGGGCGTGTAATCGACCAGCGCAAGCACGCCTGTTTCCTGGTCGACGGAAAACACCACGATACTGTCATGGCCGCGGTTGGAACCGTAGAGGAAGCGGCCGTCGGGCGAGATCTGGATGTCGGCGCAATGATTGCCGTCGCGCGCCTCCGCCGACACGGCCGGCTTCGTGTCGATGACGGTGAGCCTTCCTGACACATCGTCGAGCGCAAGCGACACTATCGTTGAATCGAGTTCGTTCATGACGAACACGAAGCGCCCGCCCGGATGCAGCGCCACATGGCGTGGGCCGGCGCCTGAGGCAAGCACCGACTCCGCCAGTCTGGTCAGGCTGCCGTCAGGCCCGATGCGGTACGAGACAAGCCGATCGATGCCGAGATCGGCGACGATCGCCACGCCGCCGGCAACCGTCTCGGTGACGCTGTGAGCATGGGGGCGTTCCTGACGAGCTGTGTCGGGGCCAGTTCCGGCATGGGCGACGCTCGACAACGGCGCGGTCAGGCCACCATCCTCGCGTAGTCCGTAGACAACGACCGAGCGATCGGGACCGCCTTCGCCCATGCCGTAATTGGCGACCAGCAGCTTCGTGCCGTCGCGCGTGATGGTATTGTGCGCCGTGATGCTGCCAAGGCTCGGTTGCTTGTTGATGTAGGACAGCGCGGCGGTCTGCCTGTCGAAGCGATAGGCCGAGACCACGCCTTCGCGCCAGGCGAACACTTCGGAGTTGGCATAGATGTGGGAGCCGTCCGGCATCACCGACAGGAAGGTCGGATTGTCGACGTCACCCGTCTCAGCCAGTTTCCTCGTCTCCAGCGTCTCTTCGTCGAAGCTGTAGACACCCAGCCCGACACCGCGCGCGCCCTGAAAATACGGCGCCTCACGGTTGAGGCTGCCAACGAAGACCAGACAGGCATTCTGCATCAAATCCTCCCTTGTTCCGCCGGCGTTGTCCGCCGCGGATCCGAGCAAAATTTCGCCTGTTCACGCTTGCAACACAATCCCATATGTGAAAATACTATTCACAAAAGAAGATTGCGGGAGGATCGATCATGCAATTCGCTGGTCCGCGGCGCGCCCGGACGGATGATCCATGCTTCCAACGGATACCGTCATGACTGGTTTCGCGCCGACCGTCGGCGTGGCGTCGACACATCCCGCCAACATGCCGAAGGACCACGCCGATCTCCCGGTCTGGAACGCGGAGAACTGGTTCTACGAGGACTGGCCGGTCGGCCAGAAAATCCGTTCGCTGCGCAGGACCATGGCCGAGGGCGACAGCCACCTTTTCAACGCGCTGGTGCTCGATATCCACCCTTACGTGCAGGACCAGATGTTCGCCGAAACGGAAGGCATATTCGGCAAGCGCCTGGTCGCCGGCGCCTTCGTGTTCTCGGCCGGGCTCGGCCTCGTCGCCACCAATTGCGTCAACGCCTTCTCCTATGGCTACGACAAACTGCGCTTCATCAAGCCGGTGTTCATCGGCGACACGATCTATTCGATCCGCTCCAACCTCGACAAGAAACCCAAATACAAAGAGATGGGTCTGATCCGCGCCAGCTATGAAGTCTTCAAGGGTGAAGGAGAGCTCGTGCTTTATTGCGAGCACCTGCAGACGGTGAAATACCGCAATCCGACCGATTTCGCCGGCAAGACGGAGAAATAGGCGATGGCCGCCATTGCCGAATTGCCGCTGACCGGGCTCATCGTCGTCGACATGAGCCAGTTCCTGTCCGGGCCCTACTGCTCGCTGCGGCTGCTCGACCTCGGCGCCCGCGTCATCAAGATCGAGCGGCCGGATGGCGGTGACCTGTCGCGCCGGCTCTATCTCAGCGACACCGAGATCGGCGGCGATTCCACCATCTTCCACGCCATCAATCGCGCCAAGGAAAGTCTCGCCATCGACCTCAAGGACGCGGCCGACCTTGCGGCGCTGCGCGGGCTGCTGGCCAAGGCCGACGTGCTGATCCAGAACTTCCGGCCCGGCGTCATCGAGCGCCTGGGCCTCGACTACGAGGCGGTGCGCAAGATCAATCCGCGTCTGGTCTATGCGTCGATCAGCGGCTATGGCGAGGAAGGTCCCTGGGTCAAGCGGCCCGGTCAGGATCTGCTGGCGCAGGCACGCTCGGGCGTGATGTGGCTCAACGGCGACGAGGACCAGGGACCGGTGCCTTTCGGCCTGGCAATTGCCGACATGCTGGCGGGCTCCGCCGCCGCGCAAGGAATTCTTGCCGCACTGGTGCGGCGCGGCGTGACCGGCACGGGCAGCCATGTCGAGACCAGTCTGCTCGAAGCGCTGGTCGACTTCCAGTTCGAGGTGCTGACCACGCATCTCAATGACGGGCGCCGCCTGCCGCGGCGATCGGCCTTCCGCAGCGCCCATGCCTATCTATCGGCGCCTTACGGCGTCTATCCGGCCAAGGACGGTTATCTGGCGATCGCCATGACGCCGATCCCGAAGCTGGCCGATCTTCTGGGGCTCGAAGAGCTTGCGCCCTACCGCGACCAGCCGTCGACATGGTTCACCGCCCGCGACGAGATCAAGGCGATCGTCGCGCAAAAAATCGCGACGAAGACGGTCGACGAGTGGCTTGCCATCCTCGAGCCTGCCGACATCTGGTGCGCCAGGGTGCTGACCTGGCCGGAGATGATGGCCAGCGAAGGCTTTCAGGTTCTCGACATGCTGCAGACGGTGACGCGCGAGGATGACGTCTCGATCCTCACCACGCGCTCGCCGCTCCGGGTCGATGGTGTGCGTGCGAAGGTCGAGCGCGCCGCGCCACGCATCGGCGAGCACAGCGCAAAGATCCGCAAGGAGTTCGGGCTGTGAGCGACGTGAGGCTCAAAGGCATGACCTGGAGCCATCCGCGCGGCTACGACCCGATGGTCGCCTGTTCGGCACTGTGGAAGCAGCGGACTGGCGTTACTATCGAATGGGACAAGCGCTCGCTGCAGGATTTCGAATCCTTCCCGGTCGAGGAACTGGCCCGTGCCTATGATTTGATCGTCATCGATCATCCGCATGTCGGCCAGATCACCGCCGAGAATTGCCTGGCGCCGCTCGACGTCGCGGGCCGCGAAGCGGAACGTGCGACGCTGGCGGCGGGCAGCGTCGGCCGGTCCTATCCGAGCTACAACTGGCAAGGCCGGCAGTGGGCGTTTCCGATCGATACGGCGAGCCAGGTGCAAGCGTGGCGGCCTGATATGCTTTCCGCTCAGCCGGCGAGCTGGAGCGAAATGCTCGATCTGGCGCGGCAAGGCCACATGCTGTTGCCGCTCAGGCCGCCGCATTCGCTGATGGTGTTCTACACGCTTGCCGGCAATCTCGGCCGGCCCGCCGTCGAGGAGCCTGGCGCTCACGTAAACGCTGATGTGGGCAGCCGCGTTTTCGAGATGATGCGCGAGATCGCGGCTCTCGTAGACCCGGCCTGCCTCGGCATGGACCCGATCGACGTCCTGGAGGAAATGGCCAGGTCCGGCTCGCGGATCGCCTGCGCGCCGCTGATCTATGGCTATGTCTCCTATGCCATTGCCGGATTCCGGACCAACCGCCTTGCCTTCGCGGACATCCCGGCTGCGGGCAATGCCGGTCCGGTCGGCTCGGCGCTCGGCGGCACCGGCATCGCCGTGTCGGCCTTTTCGAAGGCCAAGCAGGCGGCCATCGACTTCGCTTACTGGATCGCCAGCGGTGACGTGCAGCGCGGCCCCTATGCTTTGGCCGGCGGCCAGCCTGGCCACGCCGCAGCCTGGGACGATGCCGCCGTCAATGCAGCCGCCGGCAATTTCTACAAGGATACGCGCGCCACACTCGAAGGCGCCTGGGTCAGGCCACGCCACGATGGCTACATGGCCTTCCAGCAGGCGGCGTCCGATCGCATCAATCTCGGCGTGACCGAAAAGCACGATGCCGGCCGCGTCGTCGCCGATCTTAATCGCCTGTTTCTGGAGAGTTTCCCGGCACGGGTGTCCGGCACTGCCGGTGGAGGAGCCTGAAACAACGAATGGAGGAGACTATGAACAGCCTGATCCGCGGCCTTATGGCCGCGACCGCCCTTGCATCGATCACGACAATTGCCTGCGCCCAGGACGTTTCGGGCGTGATCGCTGGACTGCCAACTGAACTGAAGGCGCAATATGACGGCGCGCCGCAGAAGATCCTGCCATCGGCGTGGGACAATTTCACGCCGCCGGCGAAGCCGTGGAAATGGTGCCACTCGGAATCCTACCAGGGCAATCCGTGGCGGGTCACCGTCACCAAGGAGTTGAAGCGGCTTGTCGACGGACTGATCGCCGACGGCACGGTGGCGAGCTTCGAAGTGTCGGACTCCAACAACGATGCCAGCCAGCAGATCAACCAGATCCGCGCCTTCATCGATAAGAAATGTTCGATCATCACCTCGATCCCCGGCTCGGCGACGGCGCTGGATGATGCCATCGATGCCGCCGCAAAGGCCGGCATTCCCTTCATCACGGCGGCTGGGTCGGTGACCAGCCCGAATGCCATCAACGTCGATTCCAACTATGCGCGCTGGGGCTACGACATGATGACGGCGATCGGCAAGGCAATACCGGGTGGCGGCAGCATACTTCTGGTCGAAGGCATCGCAGGTCATCCGATCGTCGTGCAGGAGCGTCAGGGCGCCGACAAGGCGCTGGCCGAGAACCCCAAGCTCAAGGTCTCGCGCAGCGTCAACGGCAACTGGACGGCCAACGTCACCAAGACGACGGTATTGCAGGCGATCGCCACCAATCCGGCGCCGATCGATGCGGTGTGGACGACGGGCAGCGAAAGCCGCGTCGTCGCCGAGGCCTTTGCCGAGGCCGGCCGCCCTGCCCCGCTCATCACCGGCTCGATCACCGGCGACGCGCTCGGCTACTGGAAAGCCAATCCGGACAAATATCGCTTCGAAGGCCATGCGGTTCTGCCGCACTGGACCGCCGAGACATTGTTCCGCATTGGGGCGCGTATGCTCGACGGGCAAAAGCCGAAGCTCAACACGCTGCTGATCCCGATTCCGCCGGTCCACAACGCCGACCTGGGCACCTGGTACAAGGACTGTATGACGGCGGACGCAGTCTCGATCTTCCCGGTTCCGCCGGAGGATCCGATGCCGGAAGAATGGCTCGATGCCTATTTCGCCAATCCCGCGCCGACCAAGGGCTGGGATTATTCGAAGGTGCCGGACGCCTGCGCCAAGTAAGCTCATGAACGCCGGCTCCGCTCAGGCAGAGCCGGCTTTTCCCTATCAGGAATCCCTCATGCTGGAAGTCCAGGGTGTCTCGAAACGCTATGGCGAAACGGTCGCTCTCGCGAATGCCTCCATCGCGTTCCGCGCCGGCACGATCCACACCATCCTGGGCGAGAACGGTTCGGGCAAGAGCACCCTGGTCAAGCTGCTGTCGGGAATTGTCCAGCCGGACAGCGGCACGATCCTGCTCAATGGGTCGCCCTTTGCCGGCTTCGGACCGGCGGCGTTCCAGGCCGCCGGTTTCGCCACCGTGTTCCAGGAAGTGCTGATCGCACCTGACCGTTCAGTGACGGACAACATCCTGCTCGGCCTCGATGGCTTGCTGACGCGCACCGTGCCGCGCGCCGAGCGGCACCAGCGCGCGCAAGCGGTGCTGAAACAATTCGCGGTTACCGAGATCCCGCTCGACCAGTTGGCCGGGCAATTGCCGCTGGCCGTTCAGCAGCTTGTGGTGCTTGCCCGCGCCGTGGTTCGCAACCCGCGCATTCTCATTCTCGACGAGGTGACGGCGGCGCTCGACTTCGCCGACCGCGAGGCGGTTTTCGCCATGATGCGCAAGCTTGCCTCCGAAGGTTGCCTGATCCTGTTCATCACCCATCGCATGGACGAGGTGATGACGCTTTCCGATCGGATTTCCGTCCTGCGCGGCGGCAGCGTGGTGACGACCGAGGAACGCGGCACGTCCACCGCCTCCGAGCTTCTCAAGGCGATGGCGCCACGCACGGCGGCGGAGCTGGCGCATGGCTGATCGCGCTACCCTTTCGGTGCGCAGCCTGGTGATCGCGCCGGGCGCAAGCCCCGTGACACAGACCATTGCGCCGGGCGAGATTGTCGGTCTTGCCGGCCTCGACGGCCATGGACAAGAGCGGTTCCTGAAAGTGCTGGCCGGGCTGGAACGGCCGGCCGCCGGCGATGTGACCATCGAAGCCCGCGCGATCACCAGCTTCCGCAAGGCGGTCGCCAGCGGCATCGCCTATTTGCCGCGCGACCGGCGCTCCACCGGCATCTTTCCGACCCAATCGGTGCTCGACAATTTTGCCGTCTCGACACTGTCGCGTGACATGCGTTTCGGCCTGCTCAGCTTCGCCGCACGGCGGCGGCGCTACGAGAGTTACCGGGACAAGCTCTCCATCGTCGCGCCGCGGCCGGATGCCTCGATCACCACGCTGTCCGGCGGCAACCAGCAGAAAGTGCTGCTGGCTAGGGCACTGGCGCTGGAGCCGGCGATCCTGCTGCTCAACGACCCGACGCGCGGTGTCGACGTGGCGACGCGCCATGTCCTCTACGATGTCTTCCGGGGACTGGCGGCGGACGGCATGGCTCTGGTCATCCTGTCGAGCGAGATCGAAGAGATCCTCCTGCTTTGCCATCGCGTGCTGGTTTTCCGCGAACAGCAGGTGGCGGCTGAAATCACCGGAGACGAGATGAAAAGCGATACGGTGATCGCCGCCATGTTCGGACGCGCGGCATGAGCGGGTTACGGCGCATGGCGGAGCGATGGCGTGGCGCGGGCTTCGCGACCGTGCTGCTGGTCATCCTGATCGCGGTCAATCTGCTGCTCAATCCGACACGCTTCCATCCTTCCGCCTGGGGCGCGCTGATCGGGCTCGCCGCGCCATTGATCGGCGCAGCACTTGCCTCGGCTCCAGTCATCCTGGCCGGGCGTGGCGGCATCGACATTTCCGTCGGGCCGCTGATGGGCTTCGTCAATGCGATCGTCATCCAGCTGCTGTTTCTCAAGCTCGGCATGACTTCGCCGCTGGTCATCGTGCCGGCGGCGCTATTGATCGGCGCGATCGTCGGGGCGGCCAACGGCTTTCTGGCGACCGTCGTTCGCATCCAGCCGATCGTCGCGACGCTTGGCACCTATCTGATCCTGACCGGGATGACGCTGACCATCCTGCCGGCGCCGATCGGCCCGGCGCCGGGCTGGCTGAAGGCGATGGCCGGGCCCTGGTCGGCTCTGCCGCTGGCGCTTATCTTCCTGTTCTGGTGGCTGGTGCGGCAGACCCCCTACTACGACCAGCTGATGGCGGTGGGCAGCGACGACCGCGCTGCTTACACGGCCGGCGTTCCGGTCACCAAAGTTCGTTTCATCGCCTATGTCATGACCGGCATTCTCGCCGCCTGCGCGGGCCTGATGCTGACGGCGCTGATCGGTTCGGCCGATCCCAACATCGGACCGACCTACACGTTGATCGCCATCGCTGCGGTGGCGCTCGGCGGCGTCAGCCTTGCCGGCGGACGCGGCGGTCTTCTGGGCGCCGCGATTGGCGCCATCGATATCTTCCTGCTGCAGAGCGTGCTGACCGCCTTCAACGTCTCCACCTATGTGCTGCAGATCGCCTATGGCGTCATTCTGGTTGTAGCGGTCATCATGACGGCGCTGCAGGAACGGCTCTCCGGACGGAAAGGCTGAGAAGCATGAGCCAGACCTGGTTTCAGTCCACCAATGCCCGCGTCGCCGGCGCCTTTGCGGTCGCTGCCGCCTTGCAGATTGTCGGCACGCTGCTCATCCCGGGGTATTCCGCGCCGTTCGCCATCCGTGCGCTGCTGGTCATCGCTTCGCTGCTGGCGGTGGCATCGATCGGCCAAACGCTCGTGGTCATTCTCGGCGGCATCGACCTGTCGATCCCCTTCATCATCGGCTTCGCCAATGTCGTTGCGGCACAGCTCTACGGCGCCGGCTGGAATTTTGCTTTTGTCTGCGTGATCGTTGGCGTGCTCGCCATACTGATCGGGGCGCTGAACGGCCTGATCTCGCGCGGGCTCGACATCCACCCGCTGATCGTCACGCTCGGCGTCGGCATGATCGTGCAAGGCGCCGTGCTGTTGTGGACCGGCGGCTTTCCGTCCGGATCGGCGCCTGCAGCTGTTTCCGCCTTCGTCTCGATCGGCGGTTCGGTCGGACCGCTGCCGGTGCCGGCGCTGGTGCCCTGCGTCGCGGTGCTGACCTTGCTGGTGGCGCTGGTGCTGGCGCGCACGGCCTACGGCCGCCGCCTTTACGCGCTTGGCAGCAACCCCGGTGCAGCCCCGCTGGCGCTGATCGATCCGGTCCGCATGTGGACGGTGACCTACGCGGCAAGCGCTTTCTTTGCTGCCGCGGCTGGCGTGCTGCTGCTCGGCTTCACCGGTTCGGCCTATGGCGATGTCGGCCAGCCCTATCTGTTCCAGACCATCGCGGCGGTCGTGGTCGGGGGCGCCGCCCTTGTCGGCGGCCGCGGCAATTATTTCGGCACCATCGCCGGCGTGCTGGTGCTGACGGAGATCAACACGCTGCTGATCGGCCTTGGCTTCCGGCCCTCAACCGTGCAGGCTGCACTTGGTCTGGTCATCGTGCTGCTGGTTTCGCTTTACGGTCGCGAGCGGCACGTATCGGCGACAATCTGAGGCGGCTTACAAACTCCACAGCCGCTTCGTGTTGGCGGAGAGCAGCTTTTGCCGTTCCTCGGCGCTTGCGCCGCCAAGCAGCGCATGCGTCGCTGCAACCCAGGTCGCCAGCCCGCCGCCAAGCGTGCAGACCGGCCAGTCGCTGCCCCACACGACGCGGTCCCAGCCGAAGCATTTGATGGTGTGCTCGACATAGGGGCGCAGGGTATCGACGGTCCATGAACCGGCATCCGCATAGGCGACCACGCCGGAGATCTTGCCGACGACGTTCGGACGCCGCGCGATCTCCGTCATATGCTCGCGCCACGGGTGCTCACCATCCCCTTTGATGTCGGGCACGCCGCAATGGTCGAGCACGAACTGCACATCCGGCGCGAGATCGGCGAGTGCGATCGCTCTTGGGATTTGATGCGGCAGAACGACGAGATCGAAGGTCAGGCCGGTGCCGGCAAGCCGCTTGATGTTCTCGCGAAACAGCGCGGCCTCCGAAAGCTCATCCGGCATGACGTGGAGGACACGGCGAAAACCCTTGACGAAGGGATTGGCGCGCTGGCGCTCGAGATAAGCGGCAAAGCCAGGCTCTTCCGGTCGGCAGGAGGCGATTGCCCCGCGCAGCAGACTAGCCCTCTGTTGTGACAGCGCTTTCACATGACCGGTCTCGGCCTCGATGTCGGCGGGATCGACATCGACCTCCATATGCAACGCACCCTCTATGCCGGCACGGCGAGCCTGGACTGCATATTCGTCGTGGGAAAAATCGCGGTTGAGCGCCGGCACGCCGGAGAGCCAGGGATAGCGCAGCACCGACTGGTCGATCAGGTGCAGATGGGTATCGAAGATCATGACGGCGCGCTCCTCCTCTGGCGTTCCAGGATCATCTCACGGAGAAATTCTTCATTCAAATAAGAATTCACTTCGAGTTGACGGCCGACCCCGCCAGTTGCGAGAGTTTTTCGCTCGCCGCCCGCAGCAATTCGATTGTCCTAGTGATGTCGGGCGCCTTTGGGGCATTGACCAGCGTTATATAGGGGATCGACAGCGCCGCGATTGCCCTACCGTCAGAGCCAAGAACGGGTGCCGTCAGATTGAACACGCCGGCGGTCTGCAGCGACGCCATCATCTCATAGCCGCGCTCGCGGACCTGGTCGAGGCGGGCGAAGAACTCCGGTGACTGAGGCGGCCTGTCGGTGCTGCGCAGATGTTCGGAGATCATCATCTGCCGCTCTTCCGGCGAGCGGAAGGCCAGCAGCACATGTCCCGATCCGGTATCGAACAGGCTGATATGCGAGCCGACGCGGATCGAGATGCCCCAATAGTCCGGCGCCTCCTGCTGCGCGATCACTACCGCGGAACCGCGGTCGAAGACGACGAGCTGGTTTGCCTGCTGCGAGGTTTCGGCTAGCTCGCGCATCAGCGGCGTCGCGTAGGAAACCAGCCGTCGCACCGGCGCGTGCAACTGCGCCAGGCCAAACAGCTTGAGCGTCAGCGAATAACGATCGCCGTCGGGCCGCGTGACGTAGCCCCGTCGCACCAGCCGGTCCAGCATGCGGTAGAACTCGTTGGGGCTGCGGTCGAGCTTCTTGGCGATTTCCGCTTGCGTCAAGCCACCGTCGACGCCGGCCAGAAGCTCGAGAATGTCGAGCCCCTTGTCCAGCGCCGGGGCACGATATCGGTCATCGTCCTCGTCCTCCGCCATAATCGCTCCCCAGTGAATTTCGGCTTTCATATACGCACAATGGCCCGCATCCGGAAAGAACTTTCAACTTGACGACTACATAAATGTTTTGTTTGTATATGAATGAAGCGCTGCAGATCGGATCGATACGAGTTCGCCGACGCAGGCCGTTGGGAGGAACCAAATGACCAGATTGTTTTACGGCCTGTCGGCCGGCGTGGCGCTGCTTGCGCTTGGCGCGGGCGCTGCTTTTGCTGCCGAACTGCCCGGCAAGTTCGACGGCGTCACCATCGACGCCAAGCTGATTGGCGGTCAGCAATATGAAGGGCTCTACGCGCGCATCGGCGAATGGGAAAAGCTGACCGGCGCCAAGGTCAACGTGATCTCGAAGAAGAACCACTTCGAACTCGACAAGGAAATCAAGTCGGACATCGCGTCCGGCAGCATCAACTGGTGCGTCGGCTCGAACCATTCGTCCTTCGCGCCGCAATATCCTGATATCTACACCGATCTCAACGCGCTGCTGCCCAAGGAGGAAGTCGCCGCCTTCGTGCCGTCGACGATCAAGGCCTCGACGCTCGACGGAAAGCTGGCGATGCTGCCGCGTGCGCAGTTCGACGTCTCCGCGCTCTACTACCAGAAAAGCCTTTATCAGGACGAGGCCAAGAAGGCCGCCTACAAGGCCAAGTATGGCGCGGAACTGGTGCCGCCCGACACCTGGGACGAGGTCGCCCAGCAGGCGGAATTCTTCGCCAGCCCGCCGGATTTCTACGGCACCCAGTTCGCTGGCAAGGAAGAGGCGATCAACGGCCGCTTCTACGAGATGCTCATCGCCGAGGGCGGCGAGTATCTCGACAAGGACGGCAAGCCCGCCTTCGACTCGGAGGCCGGCGTGCAGGCGCTCGACTGGTTCGTCAATCTCTACAAGGCCAAGGCGGTGCCGGCCGGCACCACCAACTATCTCTGGGACGATCTCGGCCAGGGCTTTGCCTCGGGCACGGTTGCCATCAACCTCGACTGGCCGGGCTGGGCAGGGTTCTTCAACGATCCGAAGTCATCGAAGGTCGCCGGCAATGTCGGGGTAAAGGTGGCGCCGAAAGGTTCGGCTGGCATTCGCACCGGCTGGTCGGGGCATCATGGATTTTCGGTCACCGAAAACTGCGCCAGCAAGGAAGCTGCGGCGTCGCTGGTGTGGTTCCTGACCAACGAGGACAGCCAGAAGCTTGAAGCAGCAAGCGGACCACTGCCGACCCGCACCGCGGTGTGGGACTGGGACATCCAGCAAGCGGCCGGCGATCCTTACAAGACGGAAGTGCTGGCGGCTTTCCAGGAACAAGCGAAACACGCATTCGCCGTACCGCAGACACCTGAATGGATCGAAATTTCCAACGCCGTCTATCCCGAGTTGCAGGCGGCCATCCTCGGCGACAAGACCTCCAAGCAGGCGCTGGACGACGCTGCCGCCAAGGCCACCCAGATCCTCGAAGACGCTGGCAAACTTTGACATCTTTCCACGGGGCGCTGCGCTCATCGAAGAGCGGCGCCCCGACTTTTTTTGAACCATGCGCAACACGCTTTGTCTTGATCCCAGCTCGCCGATGGCGGCCTTCGGTGTCCGGGCACCAACCAGAACCGGATCGACATGAAAGGCTGGAGACCCTCGCCGCCATTGCTGCTCCTGCTTCCGGCGGTCATCGTGCTGGCGGCGGTGGTGGTCTTGCCGCTGCTGCTTTCGCTCTACTCCAGCTTCACGCCGTTCCGGCTGACCAAGCCGGAGACACTCTGGGTCTTCATCGGCGCGCGCAACTATGTCAACATCCTGAGCAACGGGGATTTCTGGATTGCCTTCGCCCGCACCGTGGTGCTGCTGACGGTCGCGCTCAACCTGGAAATGCTGATCGGGCTGGGGCTGGCGCTGCTGGTGGAGAAGGCGTCGCGCGGACAACGTATCCTGCGCACCATCATGATGTTTCCGATGATGTTTTCGCCGATCCTGGTCGGCTTCCAGTTCAAATTCATGTTCAACGACAATATCGGCCTGGTGAACAACGCCTTGCAGGCGCTCGGCCTGACCGACCGCGCCATCCCGTGGCTGATCGACGGCAATCTCGCCTTTATTGCCATCCTCACCGCCGAGATCTGGTCGTCGACTTCCGTGTTCGCGATCCTGATCCTTGCCGGGTTGCTGGCGATGCCGCGCGAGCCGGTCGAGGCGGCCCGCGTCGACGGCTGCACGCCATGGCAGACATTCCGCTATGTCACCTGGCCGTTCATCATGCCGTTTGCCTTCATCGCAATGACCATCCGCTCGCTCGACGTCGCGCGCGCCTATGACATCGTCAAGATCATGACCGACGGCGGTCCCGCCGGCCGCACCGAGCTCGTCTGGACGCTCGTTGCCCGCACCGCTTACAGCGACGCCAGGATGGGCATGGCCAACGCCATGGCCTATTTCTCGATCCTGCTTTCGATCCTGTTCACCGTTTATTTCTACCGCAAGCTCGCCGCGGCGCGCACGCAGATCGCGGCGGAGTGGTGAGGATGGACCAGAACAGCCTGCATCGCGTCCGCAACAAGGCGCTCGGCATCGCTCACGGCATCGGATTGTTCCTGGCCATGTTGGTCATCTGCCTGCCTGGCATCTGGATCGTGCTGTCGTCGCTGCGGCCGACTGTCGAGATCATGGCCAAGCCGCCGGTGTGGATCCCGAAGGAGCTCTCACTCGATGCCTACGTCGCCATGTTCAGCGGTGTCGGCAAGGGCGGCATCCCGGTGCTCGACTATTTCCGCAATTCGCTGATCATCTCGGTGACCTCGACGGTGATCGCGATCGCCATCGGCATGGCCGGCGGCTATGCCTTTGCCCGTTACCGCTTCCGTGCCAAGTCGGCGATGTTCCTCGGCCTGATGCTGACACGCACGGTGCCCGGCATCGCGCTGTCGCTGCCGCTGTTCTTCGTCTTTGCACGGCTCGGCATAATCGACACGCATTTCGGCCTGATCCTGGTCTATGTCGCGCTTAACGTGCCCTTCACCATCTGGCTGATCGACGGTTTTTTCCGCCAGGTCCCGAAAGACCTCGCCGAGGCGGCGCAGATCGACGGCTGCACGCGCTGGCAGGCCTTCTGGCAGGTCGAGTTTCCGCTTGCCGGGCCTGGCATCGCCTCAGCCGGCATCTTTGCCTTCCTCACCTCGTGGAACGAGTTCGCGCTGGCCTCGCAGCTGACGCGCTCGATCAACTCCAAGACGCTGCCGGTCGGCCTGCTCGACTATACGGCCGAGTTCACCATCGACTGGCGCGGCATGTGCGCGCTGGCCGTCGTGATGATCATACCGGCGCTCACGCTTACCTTCATCGTCCAGAAACATCTCGTCGGCGGTCTCACCTCCGGCGCGGTGAAAGGCTGACATGGCAACCGTATCCCTGAAGAAACTCACCAAAAACTACGGCCCGGTGGCGGTCGTGCACGGCATCGACCTCGAGGTCGCCGACCGCGAGTTCATCGCGCTGGTCGGTCCGTCCGGCTGCGGCAAGTCGACAACCCTACGCATGATCGCCGGCCTCGAGGCGATCAGCGACGGCGTCATCGAGATCGGCGGCCGCATGGTCAACGATCTGCCGCCGCGTTCGCGCAACATCTCGATGGTGTTCCAGTCCTATGCGCTCTACCCGCACATGACCGTGCGCGAAAACCTCGGCTTCTCGCTGAAGATCGCTGGCGCGGCGAAAGAGGAAATGGACCGCCGTGTCGCCGAGGCATCAGGCATTCTCGGCCTCGACCAATTGCTTAACCGCCGCCCGTCACAGCTGTCGGGCGGACAGCGCCAACGCGTCGCCATGGGTCGCGCCATCGTGCGCGATCCCGACGTCTTCCTGTTCGACGAGCCGCTTTCCAATCTCGACGCCAAGCTTCGGACGCAGATGCGCACCGAGATCAAGAAGCTGCACGCCAAGGTCAAATCGACGGTGATCTACGTCACCCATGACCAGGTCGAGGCGATGACGCTCGCCGACCGCATCGTCATCATGCGCGACGGTTTCATCGAGCAGGTCGGCACCCCCGACGAGGTCTTCCGCCGGCCCCAGACGCGCTTCGTGGCGGGCTTCATCGGCTCGCCGCCGATGAATCTGCATGAGGCAGCGATCGACGACGAACAGCTGCTGTTCGCCAGTGGCGAGAGACTGCCTCTGCCCAGCCAGTTCAAAGCCAATGTCGGAACCGGCGACAAAGTGGTGTTCGGCTTGAGGCCCGACGATATCTATCCGACGGGACACGGCATCAGTTCCGGCGAGGACGCCGATGTCCACCAGTTGGAATTGCCGGTGACCGTCACCGAGCCGCTCGGCAACGAGACGCTGGTGTTCGCCGAATTCAACGGCAGTGACTGGGTATCCCGCATGCTCAATCCGAAACCGCTGAAGGCCGGCGACCGGGTGAAAATGAGCCTGGACCTGTCGCAGGCCCATCTGTTTTCTGCCGATACCGGCAAGACATTGCGAGGTTGACGTCATGGCCAAGATCGAGAAAGTCGAACTGCGCATGGTCGACCTGGTGCCGAAGGTCAAGCGCACCGATGCGATCCAGAGTTTTGTCAGCCAGGAAACGCCGATCGTCACAATCACCGATGCCGACGGTGCGGTCGGCACCGGCTACAGCTACACGATCGGCACCGGCGGCTCCTCGGTGATGCGGCTGTTGGCCGATCACCTTGCGCCGCGGCTGATCGGGCGCGATGCAGACATGATCGAGGCGATCTGGCACGAGCTCGAATTCGCCACCCACGCCACGACGATCGGCGCCATAACGGCAATCGCGCTGGCGGCTATCGATACCGCGCTTTGGGACCTGCGGGCGAAGAAACAGGGGCTACCGCTGTGGAAGCTGGCCGGCGGCGCCAAGGACCGCTGCCCGCTCTACACGACCGAAGGCGGCTGGCTGCATATCGAGACCGAGGCGCTGGTCGAGGACGCGCTGGCCGCCAAGGCAAAGGGTTTTCGCGGCTCCAAGGTCAAGATCGGCAGGCCGCACGGCTCCGAGGATCTTGCCAGGCTTGGTGCGGTGCGCCAGGCAGTCGGCGATGCTTACGAGATCATGACCGACTGCAACCAGGGCTTTTCGGTCGACGAGGCGATCCGTCGGGCGGAGCGGCTGCGCGACCTCGACCTCGCCTGGATCGAGGAGCCGCTGCCGGCAGACGACATAGACGGCCATGTGCGGCTGTCGAATGCGACGTCGACGCCGATTGCCATAGGCGAGTCGCTCTATTCGATCCGGCATTTCCGCGAATATATGCAAAAAGGCGGCTGCTCGATCGTGCAGGTCGATGTCGGCCGCATCGGCGGCATCACGCCCTGGCTGAAGGTGGCGCATGCGGCCGAGGCGTTCGATATCCCGGTCTGCCCGCATTTCCTGATGGAACTGCATGTCAGCCTGACCTGCGCGGTTCAGAACGGCCGATATGTCGAGTATATTCCCCAGCTTGACGATCTGACCGGCAAGAAAATGCGCATCGAGAACGGGCACGCATTGGCGCCGGACGAGCCCGGCATCGGCATCGACTGGGATTGGGACGCGGTCAAAGCGAAGAGCATTGCGGAATTCACGACCGACATAACGAAATAGGGAGCCGGACATGCAGCGGATGGGAATGGTGCTCGGCCTCAAGCCGGAAAAGGTCGCAGAGTATGTGCGGCTTCACGCAGCCGTCTGGCCCGATGTGCTGGCCATGATCTCCGCCTGCAACATCAAGAATTATTCGATCTACCTCAAGGAGCCGGAGCACCTGTTGTTCAGCACTTTCGAATATCACGGCACCGACTATGCCGCCGACATGGCGAAAATGGCCGCCGATCCCAAGACGCAGGAATGGTGGGCGCTGTGCATGCCTTGCCAGGAGCCGCTGCCGACACGCAAGGACGGCGAATGGTGGGCCTCGATGGACGAAGTCTTCCATCATGACTGATGGCGTTTTCGATCCTGCCTCGCTCGCCCAGGCCTGGGCGCAGCCATCGAAGCCGAGACCGATCGTGATTTTCGGCGCCGGCTCGATCGTCGGCGATGCGCATTTCCCGGCCTATGCGAAAGCCGGCTTTCCGGTCGCCGGACTCTTCGATCCCGATCACGACAAGGCGGAAGAACTCGCGGCAAAATGGGGCGTCACCGCTTACCGGTCGGTCGAGGAAGCCGCGGCGATCGAGGATGTCGTCTTCGATCTGGCGACGCCGCCGGCTCATCATGCCGGCGTGCTCAGGGCGTTGCCCGACGGCGCCGTAGCGCTGATCCAGAAGCCGATGGGCAGCGATCTTACCGAGGCCACCGAAATCCTTGAAATCTGCCGCTCCAAAGATCTGAAGGCTGCGGTGAATTTCCAGCTCCGTTTCGCGCCGATGATGCTGGCGCTGAAGGATGCGATCGCCAAGGGCTGGCTTGGCGACGTGGTCGATTTCGACGCTTGGCTGGCCCTGGCAACGCCCTGGCAACTCTGGGAGTTCCTGCTGAAGGCGCCGCGCGTCGAGATCGCCATGCATTCGATCCATTATCTCGACCTGATCCGGCAATTGCTCGGCGATCCCCGGGGCGTTCACGCCAAGACGCTCGGCCATCCCGGCCACAAGGTTGCGCAAACGCGCACCAGTGCCATCCTCGACTACGGCGACGCGGTGCGCTGCGCGCTGTCGATCAATCACGATCATAAATTTGGCCGCCGGCACCAGGCCTGCGAGTTCCGCATCTGCGGCACCGAGGGCGCCGCTTATCTCAAACTCGGACTCAATCTCGACTATCCGCGCGGCGAGCCTGACATCCTTGAAATCTATCCGAAGGGCGGCTCCGACTGGGTCACGGTGCCGCTCGTCGGCGAATGGTTTCCGGACGCCTTTGTCGGCCGCATGGCCAATGTTCAGCGCTACGCATCAGGCGAGGACGCCGAGCTTGTCAGTTCCGTCGAGGACGGCTGGAACACCATGGCGCTGGTCGAAGCCGCCTACCAATCGAGCGCGGCGCCGGCAACACCGATCGCGGAGAGGCCCTGATATGGAGCAGACGATCTATTTCGAGGACTACCAGATCGGCTCGTCGCGCATGACCAGCGGACGCACCATCACCGAGACCGACTTTGTCGTCCATGCCGGCCATACCGGCGATTTCTTCCCTCACCACATGGACGCCGAGTTCATGAAGACGACGCCGTTCGGCCAGCGCATCGCCCATGGCACGCTGGTCTTCTCGGTCGGGGTCGGGCTGACGGCAAGCGTCATCAACCCGGTCGCCTTCTCCTACGGCTATGACAGGTTGCGCTTCATCAAGCCGGTGTTCATCGGCGATACGATCAAGACCCGCACCACCATCTCGGCCAAAGAAGACGACCCGAAACGACCGGATTCGGGCCGGATCATCGAGCGCTGCGAGGTGATCAACCAGCATGGCGATGTGGTCCTGGCGGCCGACCACATCTACATCGTCGAGCGCCGCGACAAGCCCAAGCGGGGCTAAGCTATTTGCAGCCGCGAGGAGTCATATCCGGTTGACCGGATAGACCGGCTTGCCGCCGCGCAGGACCGATGCGACATCGGCAAACACCTTGTTGCGGACCTCGGCGTAGGACTGGGTCGAGTAGTGCGCCGCGTGTGGACTGACCAGGACGGTGTCCAGCGCCAGCAGCGGATTGTCGGGCGAAGGCGGCTCCTGCTCGAATGTGTCGATGCCGGCGCCTGCCAAATGGCGACGCCGGATCAAATCCGCCAACGCGACCTCGTCGACCAGGCCGCCACGGGACACGTTGATGAGCATCGCCCCTTGCTTCATGCGCGACAGGGCATCAGCCGACATGATGTTTCTGGTTTCCGGTGTCGCTGGAACGTGCAGCGAGACAATGTCGGCCCTGGCGAGCAGCTCATCGAAACCGACCGGTTCAGCACCGCCGGCCGTAATGCGCTCTGCCGGCATGTATGGGTCGTAGGCGATGATATGGTAGCCGAAGGCCCGTGCCCGCTCGGCGGTCAGACGTCCGATCTGGCCGAAGCCGATCAGGCCAAGGATCTGCCTGTCCGGCCGCGTGATGCCGGCGCCGTCGGTCATTGCGGCCCAGCGGCCGGCGCGGACTGCGCTGTCGAACTGTTTCAGCCTGCGCGTCAGGGCCAGGATCAGCGCCATCGCATGTGTGCTGACCTCCACCAGGTTGGCGTCCGGCACATAGGTTACCTGAACACCGGCACGGCTGGCGGCCTCGATATCGATCGAGTCGAGCCCTACGCCGAACCGTCCGACAACCTTGAGGTGCTTCAGTTCGGCCAGCACGCGAGCCGTGATCGGCTCCCGTAATATCATCAATGCATCGGCGTCACGGCACTGCTCGATCAGGGCATCCTCTGTGAGAAGCGTCTTTTCGATAAACTCGGCGTTCAAGCCGTCGAGATAGCGCAGCTGCTCTGCCTCGACTGACAACACGCCGTCGGTCTTGATTATCTTCATGCCAATCTCTTGCTATCAGGCGCTGCGCGCAGAGGCCGCACCGGCGGCAAGGCCGGCGCCAAGAAACATCGTGTCGCTGGCCAGCATGTAGAAGCTGATGCCGTGCTTCGACCATTTGCCGATATCGTCTGCCGAGGGGCGAAAGATGCCGACGGCCTTGCGTGCCGCGCGCGCCGCAGCCGCGATCCTGACAATCGCGGCATTGAGCTTGTCCTGACCGGCCGGCCCCATGGCGTCGATCGAGACCGACAGGTCGCCGGGGCCAATGAAGATCACGTCGACACCGTCGACCTGGACAATGTCGTCGATGTTGGCGAGGCCTTCGGCCGTCTCGACCTGGATCGCGACCGTCAGGACATCGTTGGCCGACTGGAGGTAGTCCGGAATCCTGTACCCATAACCGGCGGCCCGGCCCGGACCGACGCCGCGTGCGCCGACAGGCGGGTAACGGCAGGCCATGACCGCCATGCGCGCTTGCTCGGCCGTGGAGACGCGCGGCACCAGGACGCCTGACGCACCGGCGTCGAGCGCGGCCGCGATCCACTCCGGCGTGTGGCCGGGCACACGCACCATCGCGGGAACCTTGTGAACGTCGGCGGCGCGGATCAGATCTTCAAGCCGCTCGCGACCGATCTGCGAGTGCTCCCAGTCGATGCACAGGAAATCGACCCCGCTTGCAGCCGCCACTTCGACCGCCACCGGATGCGGGATGGCGCAGAAGGTACCGATGAGGCGATCGAGAGAGACACATTTTTTCCGAAAGTCGTACATGAAATCTCCAGAGATTTTTGGCATCGGCGAAAAACAGTTCGCGGTTACTTGGCGGTGATCCGCGGCAAAGGATGCACCGCTTCCGTCGACATCGGAAAGTGCAGGCTGCCGCCTGAAAACGGCGGGAAGGTCTTGTAGTCGGCGCGCATCTCCAGCCGCGCCGGCGATTGCAGTGCGTGCGTCAGCGCTGCTGGACTGTCGAACATGACCCGATTGCGCTGCATATGGTCGACCCGCAGCCAGGGCAGCGAGCCGCACCAATCCAGCCGCGACAGAACCTCGATGTGGCGAATGCCGGGGAAGCCCCGCATCAATTGCGGATGATGCGTCACATAGTGGTAGAGCCAGGCATTCATGTCTTCGGCCGGCCCGGGATAGTGGACAAGATAGCTGCAGGGCAGTCCAGACGTCCTGACGCCAGCTTCATCGACGGGGAACGGACGCACGCACATAGCCTGCTGCGTCGGCCTCGAACCGGCGATGCTCGACAGCACGGCCGGTGCGGTGAGCGCCTGCAGATGGCCGGACGGCGCGAGCGCCGCCTCCATGTCCGCCAGCTCGTCGAAATAGAGCTGGAAGCCAAAGACCGGCGGTGGCCCATCCTTGTTGAACATGTCCGTCGCCACTTCGGGCAGATAGATGTTTGCAAGCGCTAGACCCGGCGTTGTCGCGATCACACGCCGCACAGCGTCGACGTCTTCATCGGCGATGGCCGGGTTTGCCTGACGGTCATCGTGGAAGAAAGCAAGATAGGCAAAGCGCATGCAGACACCTGCTGGATCGAGTTCGGCTAGATCAAATTCGGAAGGAAGAGGGCGATCTGCGGAAAGAGGACAATCAGCAGGATCAGCAGGAGGGTCAGCGCGATGTAGGGCGCCGCGGACATGGCAACCGTTTTGAGCGACGTGCCTTTCGGTGCAACGCCGATCATGATGAACAGCAGCAGACCAAACGGCGGCGTGGTGAAGCCGACCTCGTAAGCGAGCAGCAGGATCAGCCCGAACCACACGGGATCATACCCGAATTGCTGGGCGATCGGCAGGAAGATCGGCAGCGTAATCAGCATCATCGAGACCTGATCCATGAACATGCCGAGCAGCAGGATGACCAGCACCATCATGAGCAGCATGGAATACGGTCCAAGATCGTAGCCCACGATGAACTGGATAAAGCCGTTCGACGCGCCGGAGAAGGCGAATATCTGCGAGAACGTCGTCGAAGCCGAGATGATCAGGAAGGTCATGCCCGTGACCTTCATCGCATCGTCCAGCGACTTCCAGACAACCGACCAGCTGAACCTTCGATATACAAACAACAACGCGAAGACGGCGGCACATCCGAGCCCTGCCGACTCCGTCGGCGTCGCTATTCCAAGGATGATCGTGCCGACCACCATGAACACGATGACGCTCATCGGAATGATGTTGACGGCAACCGCCCTCACCTTCTCGGCCGCACGAACGGCGGGCACCGGATAGTGCGGAGCGGCGTCAGGGTCGATCTTCGTCTGTGCGAAGATCAGCATCGCGTACATGACGACGAGAAGCAGCCCAGGCAGAGCCCCTGCTATGAGCAGCGCGCCAACGTCGATCTGGGCCAGCGAGCCGAGCAAGACAGCCAGCGAGGATGGCGGGATGATGACCGCAAGGCTTCCGGCACCAAGCACCGGTCCGTAGGCCATGTGCGGCTTGTAGCCCCGCTTCAGCATCTCGGGCACCATCAGCGAGCCCATCATGCCGGTGTTGGCGAGGCTCGAGCCTGACAGCGCAGAAAAGATCGTGCCGGCGGCGAGCACGACATAGGCAAGACGTCCCCGCAGATTGCCGATGCACAGGTCGAGCGCGTAGATGACTTTCTCGCCAAGACCGGAGCGGAAGAAGAGGCTGCCCATGACGAGGAACATCGGCAGCGGGGCGAGCGCATAGGTCGAGACGGCGTCGGAGAAGTTGGCGATCATCTGCGTCACGCCGATCGAGCCGCCGAAGAACAAATACAGCCCGATCACATTGGTGACGAAGAACGCGAAGGCGACCGGCAGCCCAAGGCCCATCAAAACAAGGATGGCGCCAACAAGCACGGCGAATGGAAACAGCCAGGCCATCGATCAGAGCCCTTCCATTTCCAGAGGATCGAGCGTGTACAGCGTGTCATGGCCCAGCAGATATCTGAGCCATTCCAGCGCCGAGAGGTAGAAGGCGAGTGTGATGGGCAGAAAGACCAGCCATTTCGGCATGTCGAAGCTGCGCGTCTCATATTCGCCGCCCGACACGGCGCTTATCAGGGAAGAGAGCGCGACGCTGCCAAGGTAGAGGCAGACGCCGATGCAGGCGAGATAGACCAGCTTTTCAAGCACAGCCCGGGCCCGTGCAGGCAGAGCCTTGCGCAGGAACTCGACGAAGACATGGCCCTTGCTGTGGACCAGCCAGGGCATCGGCAGAAATGCCGCGTAGAGCAGACCATATTCCGTCGCAGACACCGCCCAGGCAAGCGGTCTCAGGCCCAGATTGCGGACGCATACATCGGCGACCACCGCGACAATGATGAGGCCAAGCACCACCTTTGCCGCCGCCGCCAGCGCAAGGCTCAGCTTCCCGATCGCTGCAAACAACTTGTCCATTCCTGACGGCCCTCATGCCCACCTTGATAAAGGGCGCACGAAGGCGCCCTCCTATCGGACTATTGAAAGAATTTCTTCAACTGCTCGATGTTGCTGGGATCGCGTTTGGTCATTCTTGCCCAGCTCGCCTGCGTGGCAGCCGCCAGGAATTTGTCGCGGCCAGCGCCCGTCAGGCTGATCACCTTCTGCCCGCCGTCGATCATCGCCTGTGCCTGCTTTTCAGACTCGGCAAGATTGGCGTCGTAGCTCTCTCGCTCGTATTCGACGGCCGTGTCGGCAAGCAGCTTCTGCGCCTCGGGCGACAGCGCATCCCATTTCGCCTTGTTGATCGAGACCAGCACATCGGTTTTGAAGAATTGCGGGTCGACGCGGTATTTGGTGAACTTGTCCCAGCCGAACGATGAATAGCCAAACACGGTATAGGCGTTGGCATTGACGACGCCGCGCTCAAGCGAGGTGTAGACGTCTCCCGGCGCTTGCACGATGACGGTTGCGCCCAGGGATTCGAGGAAATCACGATAGAGCGGCGACGAACGTATCTTCAGGCTGCTCCAGTCGATGCTGCCTTCATCATTGAGCTTTGGTTCGTCAATGGTGAAGATGTTGAAACCCGAGCCCGCGTCGACGTGGGCCAGCAGATGGGCATTGGCCTTCTTCTCGAAAATTCCGCTGATGAAATCCCAGCCGCCATTCTCGCGAACCTCCCAGGGCGTCTTCGTCGATGCAGAGAAAACCTCGCCTTCGGGAACGAGCTCCAGGAACTGACCTGCCGGCGTGTCGATCACGTCGATCAGGCCGCTCTTGAGCGCCGCACCCTGCTGAATCGGCGGAACGACCTCCGGCCCGCCACGCACATTGATCTGAACCACGCCCTTGCCTTTTTCGTTCACCTTCTGAACGAATTTTAGGAAACTCTGTGCGTAGCCGTTCTGCGTAGGCGTAAAATGCACGGCGTTGAGGACAACTTCTTCGGCCGTGGCGAGACCCGCCACACCCGACATGAGTGCAGCCAGAACAAGGGACTTCCAAATGCGCATTGCCGTACTCCCTCTGATAGATCACTTCGCTTATGTTGGGCCCGCGATCGGGCCGATCTGAAATTGCGATCGCTGCTCCGCTGCGCGAACGGCATCTAGTTGGCCTCATCTCCTACCGTCAGGAACCGTCCATGCGCGTAGAAGACCGGCGATCGGTCAGCGCGATCCAGCGCCACCCCCGAGACGATGCCGATGACGATCATGTGCGATGCCCGAACGATGATTTCGGCTACCCGGCACTCGAACATTGCCCGCGCGCCGACAAGCAAGGGCGCGCCGGTTCCGCCGCGCACCCATGATCCGGACGAGAACCGCGCCACGCTCTTGGCTTTGGTCATGCCGCCAAAGGCACGCGCAACATTCTCCTGGTCGCCGGCCGGAAGATTGACGGAAAAGGGCACGCCTTCGCGAATGGCCGAGGCAAAGGTGCTGCCGCGGTTGACGCAGGCCAGCAGCGAAGGCGGCTCGGCGCTGAATGAGCAGACGGCTGTCGCCGTGATGCCGCAAAAGCCGATCTCGTCATGCTCCGCCGCGAGGATGGCGACCGAGCCCGCCACGGCCCGCATTGCCTGCTTGAAGGCGCGCGGATTGATGGCGTCGTGCCCATGCACCCATGGCGTCGGAATGGCGGCCGCCGGCATCAATTTACGCGAAGCCCGGCCTGGCGCATCAGCGGCAGCACGCGGTCACAGAAGAAGGGCAATTCGTAGGTGTAGTTGACGAATGTGAGGGCGGCGCCGGAATATCCCTGGTCCATGATCTTAGTGAGATCGTCGACGATCTTTTCCGGTGTGCCGATGAGCGGGAACGTTCCAGCACCGCCGGCGAACCTTTGCCGATATTCGGTGAAGGCTTTTGCGTCATGCGAGTTCGCGAATTCCTTCTTCTTGCGCATATGCTCGTCGACCGCGCCCTCGTCCGCGCATTCAAGCGCGTAGTGCCGGTAATAATCCTCGGCTTCCTGCTGGGTCTCCCGGCAGACGACATGGCAAACCGTGTAGACGCCGACCTCGCGTCCGACTTCAGCTGCCCGGTTGGTGATGTCGACCACATGCGCGCGGCCATCGGCAATTTCGGAAAAAGTAGAAAAGAGGTAGTCGCAGTGGCGCGCCGCATAGTTGCGCCCCGGCGCGCCGAAAGCGGCGTTCATGGTCACCGGGCGCGGCGCCTGCAGGCTTGGCGGACGGCTGACGACCCCCTTCAGATCATAGAATTCGCCGCCAAAGTCGAACGGCTCCCTGGACTGGTAGGCACGCTCGATGATGTTGATCCATTCTTCGGCCTGATCGTAGGTCCGGTCGCCGACCGTCTGCCCGAACATGGCGAACTCGTCCGGGTTCCAGCCGCAGACAATGTTCAAGCCGGCACGCCCGTTAGAGATGTGGTCGACCGTCGCCAGCGCTTTTGCAGCCTGCAGCGGATGAACCAGCGGCACATGCACGGTCATGAACAGGCCGATGTTCTCCGTGGCGACGGCGAGACCCGCCGCCCAGGTGAAAGTCTCGAACGACCACTCCCGCACATGCGTCAGACCGCCGAAGCCGCGCCAACGCGCGATCGGCAGCAGAAACTCCAGGCCGGCCCGATCGGCGATGCAGGCAGAATTGAGGTTGTCTTCCCAGCGGGCGCGCCAGCGCTCGGGAACGGTGGTCATTGCCAGGCCGCCATCGGCATTCATCGAAAAGACGCCGAGCTTGAATCTGTTCGGCCCTTTCAGCGGATGCTGCTTTCTGATCATGATTTTCCCTGGCGCGGAATGCTCGCAGCTTCGTCGTCGAACTGTTGCAACGGCGGGCTCAGCTTCATGAAACGCTCCTCGGCGTTCTGAATGAAGTGGGTCATGCGGTCGTAAGCCGCGACGGCGTCGCGCTTGGCGAACGCCTTGTAGATTGCGCGCATGCCGGCCACGATGACGGCCTGCGTCGGCTGGTGCGACAGCGTCTTCAACCGGACGACGAGCACGTGGTCGGCGAAGCGGGCAATCGTTTGGGAAAGGCGATCGTTCTCGACAGCGCCGAGCCAGCAACTCCTGAATGCCGAATTGGCCTGGAAAAAGAGGGCGGCATCGCCGGCGGCGGCGGCTGCCTCTGCCTCCTGAAGCGCGGCTGCCAGCGTCTTGAGGCCAGCGGCGTCAAGTGTGCGTGCGGCGTGCGCTGCGGCCCGCGGTTCGAGCAGGCGGCGGACCTCGAAGATGTCAGCGACATCCGTCGCGGTAAGCGTAGGCAGTGTGAAGCCGCGTGTCGTGCCGACGAGATAGCCTTCATGCACCAACTGCATCAACGCGTCGCGGACAGGCATTCTGGAGATGCCGAGTTGGGTGGCGATATCGACATCGACGAGCTTCTGGCCAGGCGCCAGTTCGCCGCGCTGTATCGTCAAGCGGACCTGCTGATAGACCTGGGCACGCAGATTGCCCTCGCCAACCCGTTTGAACTCTATCGCTTCCGCCATCCACGCCTTCCCATGCGAAGATTTCGTATATGGTTGCGGCTGTGCTCTCGCGGTCATCCCGTTTGAAGTGCAGCCATATGTCGGCTGAATTTGACCTGTCAGCCATGTTCCCGGCCCAAGTGGAGCATAGGCTGGATCACCTGGCAAGATATTTTAAGTCTATAATGTATACTGTTTTGATTTGGCGAGCCGGAGGACGGCCGCGGAACGGCGATACCGCGATGAAAAGCAGAGGCGCGGTGACATGCAATCGGCGGGCAAGGGCTCCCGCGATCCAGTCCGCCATGTCGATGGCCAACCGACCTGCTGGCGGTCCCAGCAGACGGTTCGTCGAAGCTCGCCCGCGAGGGCCGCTTCGGTCACTCTGCTCACTGAGTCGATCGGGATTTAGGAGCCGGAGCCTCGCCTGGGCCGGCGGACGGCTCTCACCTTGCCGCTGTTTCCACCGCCGCAGAAAAACTGATCGCCGCCATCGGATTCGAGCCCTGACACGCCTGTTCCAGGCGGCATATCAAGCTTCTCCAGGACCTTTCCCGTCTCAGGATCTATCCGCCTGATGTCGCTCTCGTCACCTTCCCAGGTGCCGTGCCAGAGTTCGCCGTCGATCCAGGTGACCCCTGTGACGATACGGTTTGAATCGATTGTGCGAAGAACTGCCCCTGTCTGGGGATCGATCTGATGGATTTTGCGACCGCGATTCTGCCCCACCCAAAGTGTCCCTTCGGCCCAGGCGAGCCCCGAGTCGCCGCCGCCACCAGGCGCCGGGATCGTGGCCAGCACCTGGCCGGTCTTCGGATCGATCTTCTGGATGCGGTCTTCGGCGATCTGGAACAGGTGCTGACCGTCGAAGGCCGTTCCTGCGTGGGCGGCGACGTCGATCGAGCGTACCGCCTCGCCGCTCGCGGGATCGAAGGCGTTCAGCCTGTCTCCCGACGCAAACCAGACGTGCTGACCGTCGAACGTAACCCCAGCCACCTGGTCGACACCCGGGAAGGGTCCATATTCACGGAGGATTTCGGCTGCAGATCGTTCCATGCTTCTATCCTAGTAGCCCGACAGTGAACCGGGGAGTAACAAGATTGTCGGGAATCCCGGCACCGGTGGGGTCATCCAACGGCGCGCTCGCCCGCGGCCGAACGACTGCACCTTGCCTGCTGCAGCAAGCTGCTCGAGCGATCGCTGCACGGTGCGCGAGCTGGCTCCGAGCGCAATCGCCAGCGCCGAGCTCGACCACGACTCGCCGTCCGCGAGAAAGGCGAGCATCCCCGCATGCTGCTCTTCGACGGGCGGCGCCAACACGACGATCTCGGGGGCGCGACGCGGCTTAAGCGCAAAGCCTCGCTTGGTCGCGCTCAAATCCGACAGCGACCGCAGTTCCACGCGAAGCCGCCCGATTTCGACTCGCAACCGGGCGCGATGCGATTCATCGGCGTGCTTGCCGCCGAAGGCGCGGGCGACGAGCGTGCTCCTCGGCACGTCTGCGGGCCAGGCTTCGCCCAGCGTGCGCGCAAGCGCGAACAAGACCGGGCGCGTCGCGAGCGAGACGATCATGCCGGCGCCCCGCACGACATTGCGGCACGCGTCCACGACGAGCGCCTCCGACGCCAGCAGCGCTTCGACCTCTTCAAGCAGAAGCGGGCGCTCCTCGCCACGCGCGATCAGGCGCGCCGCGGGCGTGTTCATCACGAGGGATGTGCCTTCGACCTCTGCCGTTAGTGCCGGGATATCCGCCTCGCGCGCTGCATGCTCGGCGCGAGCGAGCGCAGCGCGCGCCGCCCTGGTCTGGAGGCGTCGGATCGCGATTCCCGCAACCACCATCTCGTGGGCGGCCCTCGACGCGGGTGGGAACGGTGTGGGGTCGAACCCGGCGAGCCTGCGCTCGGCCTCGTCGAGCCGTCCGATCAGGAGCAGGCGCCGGACCTCGAGATTGAGCGCATGCGCGGCATTGACGTGGTCGCCGTGCTTTTCAAGCGTCGACCGCGCGGCGTCGAGTGCCTTCGCCGGCCAGCCCAGGTCGCGCGAGACGAGTGCGATCTCGGCTTCGGCGACGACGCACCTCGCGCGGGCCACGGCCTCTTTCGGGCCGAAGGCGCGCGCAGCACTTTTGAGGAGAGCCTTTGCTCGAACGAAATCGCCGAGCTGCGCCATCGCAATGCCGCGCAGCGCGAGCGCAGGCGCATCGTCACGCAGGGCGACCCGCTTCAATGCGCCGAGGGGATCACCCGTCGCGAGGGCGCGCGCCGCAGCGGTGATCAGCGAGTCCATCGGAATCCCGTCACACTTGTAACTCTCACCATTCGATATCCGGTCCTAATCTATCTCAAGACCAACAGCCAGCGCGCCGCATGGAAAACGGTGCGAACGACGCAGGATACAGAGGAGAAGAACGATGCCGACACACAAGACCGGAACACGTGAGCAGTGGCTGGCAGCGCGGCTTGATCTGCTCGATGCGGAGAAGGAGCTCACGCGGCAAAGTGACGAGCTGGCGCAGCGGCGGCAAGAGCTGCCTTGGGTTCGGATCGACAAAGACTACCGATTTGAGACCGACGAAGGCAGCGCCTCACTGGCGGACCTTTTCAGAGGGCGCTCGCAGCTCCTCGTCTACCATTTCATGTTCGGGCCCGACTACACGGCGGGGTGTCCGGCCTGCTCGGCGATCGCGGACGGGTTCGACGGCTTCGTCGTCCACCTCGCCAACCACGACGTCACGCTTTCGGCGGTATCGCGGGCGCCGTTGGCGAAACTGCAGGCGTACAAGCGGCGGATGGGATGGACTTTCCCTTGGGCGTCCTCGCACGGCAGCGACTTCAATTTCGACTTCGACGTCTCGTTCACCGAGGAGCAGCAACGCGAGGAGGGCATCGAATACAACTATGTGCGCGAGACGCCTCTCGCCGAGATACCCTCGCGCACGACTGCCGACGGCTCCACGACGTTCGCTGCGATGAGCGGAACAGACACGGCCACCTACACGCGCGAGAGGCCGGGCATGAGCACGTTCGTGCTCGAGGACGGCGTCGTCTACCACGCCTATTCCACCTATGCGCGCGGATTGGACGGCCTCTGGGGCATGTATCAGTGGCTCGACCGCGCGCCTCGAGGGCGCAACGAGAAGGGCGTCTGGTGGCGGCGCCACGACGAGTACGGCCAGGGCTGACGTCTCGATGACACTCCACCCCGACCACGCGCTGAAGACGCCGCCCGCACGCAGCGGATCTGCCGCTTTCCCAAGCGACAACGTCGCCGCCCGCGGCGCGGCCGACTGGCTGTCCCTGGCCGCCGCGCCAACCTTCGCAATCATGGCGCTGCTGACGGCCGTTACCGGTGATGCGGACATGGTCTGCACGGCTGCGGAAGATGCCTCGCCGCTGAGCGGAATGGTCATCATGTACTTGCTGATGAGCGCCTTCCATTTGGCGCCTTGGCTGAAGCTGGTTGCCAGCCGACGAAGCGCTGCCCACCGGTCGTGATCCGGCGTTCGCCGGATCAAACGGCAACTAGAGCAATTCTAGGAAAAGTGTGAAACGGTTTTCCGTCCGGAATTGCGCAAAAACAAAGAGCGGTTCGGCGTTTCCCTGGAACGATGAACCGATCTAGCGCGCGACCTCGCGTAGCCCTACGTGGCGATGTTGGCCTCGCCTGCATGACGCATCATGCGGCGAAAGCTCATTGAGATATGAGCGCGTCTTATGTGCCCGATGGACTCCCAGTCGCCGATTTCGGCGGCGGCAAGGACCTCTTCCATTTCGCGACGGAACGCAGTGAACTCCTCGACAAGGCCCAACTGCGGCATCAACTTCAGCACGACGCGCGCGACTTGAAAATACAGGCGCTCACTGATCTCACGCAGCGGCTGGTTACCGGTCATCGCCGTGAGCTCATAGAAAAAATCCATGTTGAGGCGCAGGAAAGCGCGCTGGTCGGGATTGAGCACATCGGAATCGCAGCGCGCGATGAGCGCCCGGATCCGGTCGAGGTCGTCCGCCGTGCGCGGGATCGGTGAA
This sequence comes from Mesorhizobium sp. M6A.T.Cr.TU.017.01.1.1, assembly GCF_004023115.1. NCBI lineage: Bacteria > Pseudomonadati > Pseudomonadota > Alphaproteobacteria > Hyphomicrobiales > Phyllobacteriaceae > Mesorhizobium > Mesorhizobium sp. M6A.T.Cr.TU.017.01.1.1. The sequence continues at coordinate 37,308 of NZ_RZTA01000005.1, read as the reverse complement.
AGCTTGCCGACGAGGAGCGCCAGTTCCAGGCGCAAGTGATAGACCTGCTGCAATTCCTCGATGTCGACGTCGGTGACGATCGTGCCGACGCCATGGACTGACTGAACCAGCCCCTCGGATTCGAGGCGCGCCAGGACACGCCGAACCGGCGTGCGGCTGATCTGGAATTCCTGGGCAAGTTCTTCCTCGGAGAGATGGCTACCCGGCGCGTAGTCGAGCAGGCAGATGCGGTCGCGCAGTATCCGGTAGATACGCTCGAACCGCTCCCGCGCCGAGAGCGGGCGCGTCGGCGCGGCGGTCACGGCTATGGGCGTGGCATCTGTCTCAAGCGTCATCCAGCCTCCAGGACAGCGTGCAGGAACTGCCGTGTCCGCTCGTTCTTGGGGGCGCCGAACAACTCGGCTGGCGGCCCCTGCTCGCAGATCTTGCCCGCATGGAAGAAGCAGACGCGATCGGAGAACTCCTTGGCAAATCCCATCTGGTGGGTGACCATCAGCATGGTGAGGTCATGTTCCCTACCGAGTTTTCGGATAACTTCAAGCACTTCGCCGACGAGCTCGGGGTCGAGAGCCGAGGTCACTTCGTCGAACAGCATGATCTTGGGCCGCATGGCGCAAGCGCGGGCGATGGCGACACGCTGCTGCTGGCCGCCGGAAAGCTGCGAGGGATAGTGGTCCTTCTTCTCCGACAAGCCGACCATGTCGAGCAGTTCGGCCGCACGCGCCTCGGCATCGGCCCGCTTCATGCCGAGCACGGTTATCGGGGCCTCGATGCAGTTCTGCATCGCCGTCATGTGCGGGAACAGGTTGAAGGATTGGAACACCATGCCGATCTTGGCGCGGATCTTGCGGATATGTGCGAGATCGGCGGGAACAAGCTTGCCGTTCCTCTCCATGTGGGTGAGCGGCTGACCTTCGACCCAGATGACGCCGTCATTGATCGTCTCCAGCGTCATCAGCATGCGCAGCACCGTGGTCTTGCCGGAACCCGACGGGCCGATGATGGAGACCTTCTCGCCGCGTGCAATTTCCAGGTTGAGCCCGTCGAGAACGGTCAGCGCGCCGTAGCGCTTCGAAACATTGTCGAAGCGGACCATCGGTTGTTCCGTCATCGCATGGTCCTCCGGTTGAGCAGGCGTTCCAGGGAACGGATGAGCACGGCCGAAACCAGGCTCATGGCAAGGAAGAACAGGCCGACCAGCGTCATCGGCTCGGTGTAGCGGAAGGTATCGGAGCCGATGATCTTGGCGGTCTGCATCAGTTCCATCACGGCGATCGCGGAAAGCAATGGCGTCTCCTTGAACAAGGCGACCAGATAGTTGCCGAGCGCCGGAACGATCGGCGGAATCGCCTGCGGGATGATGATGTCGCGGAACGTCGTCCAGGACGACAGGTTGAGCGCGATCGAGGCTTCCCATTGGCCGCGATGGATGTTGTCGAAACCGGCGCGATAGACCTCGGAGCAATAGGCGGCATAGTGGATGCCGATGGCAAGCACCCCGGCGGTGAAGGCGTCGAGCACGACACCGAATTTCGGAAAGACGAAATAGAGAAAGAATATCTGGATCAGCAGCGGGGTAGAACGGATCAGCTCGACCAGCACCGAAATCGTCCAGCCGGTCCAAGGCACGGCAATGCGGACGACCGCCAGCACCAGGCCAAGCGAGGCGGCAAGCGCAAAGCCGATCAGCGTCGCTTCGATGGAGACGATGGCGGCGCGGGCGAGCACCGGCAGGATTTCAAAAGCAAATGCCCAATCCCAGATCATGCTGCCTTCCCCCGCGCCAGCCCAAGCGAAGCTCGCCTTTCGAGAAGCCGCATGCCGATGGTCACAACCAGCGACATTGCCAAATACATCAGCAGGACGAGGGTGAAAATCGGAATGGTCTTGAACGTGTTCTGGTTCATCTGCTGCGCCTTGAAGGCGAGGTCCGAGAGCGTGATCAGCGAGACCAGCGCCGTCGATTTCAAAAGCTCGATGAACAAATTGCCCCAAGGTGGGATCATGGCGACGAAAGCCTGTGGCAGTATGATCCGGCGCAGCATCTGGGGGCGGCTCATGTTCAGCGCAGTACACGCCTCCCACTGTGCGCGAGCGACGGACTGGATCGCGCCGCGCACGACTTCCGATCCGTAAGCACCAACGTTCAGGCCGAGCGCCAGAACGGCAACCAGAAATGCGTTGAGGGTGACACCGAATTGCGGCAGCACGAAAAACAACCAGAACAATTGCACCAGCGCCGACGTGCCGCGGAAGATCTCGACATAGACCGTGGCCAGCCATTTGAGCGGCGCCGGGCCGTACATCCGCGCCAGCGCTGCCAGCACACCCATGACAATTGCCAGCAGGCTGCCGAGGATGGCGATCTCGATCGTCAGGACCGCGCCTTGCAGCAGCCCCGGTAGAAACAGGCTATAGGCTTCCTGCGTAGCCAAGGCGGCGATCACGCCAAGCGCGACGATCAGCAGGGTGACAAGGGTACGGATTCCCATGCGATTCCCCTAGAAAAAAAGGGCGGCGCTTTCGCGCCGCCAGCAGTTGGGAACCTACTCGCCCGCGCAAAGCTGCGCGGTGGTCTTGTTGGGGAGATAGTCCTTGCCGAAGCCGAGCGGCTCGACCAGCGCGATGTGCTCCGGTGAACCGAGGAACGTCTTCAGCTCGGCGTTGAACGCCTCCTGCAGATCGGTATCTTCCTTGCGGAAGCCGAAGCCGCCATGGCCTTTCACCGACTTGCCGGCAACCTCGCCGAACGGCTTGGTCGATTCGACGCCGTCGGCCTTCTTGGCCATGTCGGCGATCGAAAGGGCGGTCAGTGCGGCAGCGTCCGCGCGGCCAGCCTGAACAGCGGCCACAAGGCTGGACTGGTCGGGCAAAGCGACAATCTGCCCTGCGGCGACGCCGGCGTCCTTGGCATAGCCGCCCTCGACGGCGCCGGCCATCACGGCGAGCTTGAGATCCGGATTGTCCTTGATGCTGGAATAATCCTTCACGCCCTTCGGATTGCCTTTTGCCACCAGCATGGCCTGACCGATGCCGTAGGACGGCTCGGAGAAATTGATCTCGGCGCAGCGCTTCGGATTGATGAACATGCCAGCGGCGATGATGTCGAAGCGGCCGGCCTTGAGACCCGGAATGAGCGAACCGAATTCGGTGAGCACGCCGTCGACCTGCGCGATACCCATCTTGGCGAGCACCGCCTTGGCGACTTCCGGCGCCTCACCGGTCAGCTTGCCGTCAGGCGTGGCGAAACCGAACGGCGCCTCGTTGGCGAAGCCGACGCGAATGTAGCCGTCCTTCTTGGCCCGTTCGAGAGTGGTTTCCGCATGAGCGGGCAACGACGCCAACGACGTGGCGGCGAGCGCGAGGCAGGCGGCGGCTTTGACGACCATCCGGCGCGATATCGATGATTTGAACATGCTTTTCTCCCATTGAACAACTGATGAATGGTTCCCAGGGCGCAGCCTTCTTCGAGGTCGACACCCGCCTGATAAGACGTATACAACTGCCCTAGACATTGCGCAAGTGAAGATATAAAAACGTTAGAAATTCGGCGATAATTCGCAGTCAAACGACAAATTATTGTCTAGTTGTGCACAATTTAGGCAAGTTGCCCGTGTGAAAAGGGCAAAACAGCGCATCCGTAAAGGCAGGATTTCGGTGGCGAGCGCGAGCGGTTTCGGGACATTCACGCAAGCGGAATATACGCAGCGCCTAGCTGGCGTGAAGAGACGCATGGAGAAGGCCGGCTTCGACCTCATCGTCTGTCAGGATCCCGCCAATATGTGCTGGCTGACCGGTTATAACGGATGGTCGTTCTACGTTCCGCAGTGCGTCCTCGTCCATCTGGAAGAGGACCGGCCGATCTGGTTCGGCAGGGCGCAGGACGCCAGGAGCGCACGCCTGACCACCGGCCTGCCGGAGAAAAACATCGTGCCGTTCTCGGAACGGCTGGTGCAGCAGCCCGTCGAACACCCCTATGACGAACTCGCCCAGCTGATCCGATCGCGTGGCTGGGGAAAGGCCCGCATCGGCGTCGAGATGGACGCGCATTATTACACCGCGCGCTGCCACGCCCATCTCGTCAGCGGGCTGCCTGACGCGCACTTCGCCAACAACCATGATCTCGTCAACTGGGTGCGACTGGTCAAATCCGAAGCCGAGCTGGTGCTGATCCGCGAGGCCGGTGCGATCTGCACGCACGCCATGAACCGCGCCATCGAAAAGATGCGACCTGGCGTGCCTCAGAACCACGTCATTGCGGAAATCTATCACGCGCAGATCATGGGCGTGCCCGGAGCGGGCGGCGACTATGCTGCAATCTGTCCGCTGATGCCCGTCGGCGAGGGCACCAGCACGCCGCATCTGACGTGGTCCGATGCGCCGTTGCCGGACAGCGGCCTCGCCATTCTGGAGATCGCCGGGGTGCGGCGGCGCTATCATGCGGCGCTGACGCGGACCGTGCATTTCGGCAAGCCGCCGCAAGCCATCCTCGACATGGCTAAGGCGATCGTCGAGGGCGTCGACGCCGGCCTTGAGAAGGCGCGCCCCGGCACCACCGCCGAAGAGGTGGAAGCCGCCTGGCAGGCGGTCCTGCGGAGGAACGGGCTGAAGAAGGAAAGCCGCGTCGGCTATCCGGTCGGGCTCGCCTACCCGCCCGATTGGGGCGAGCGCACCGCAAGTCTCCGTCCCGGCGACACCACCCAGATGCAGTCCGGGATGTGCTTCCATTTCATGGCCGGCGTTTGGCTCGACGATTTCGGCATCGCCATCTCGGAATCCTTCGTTGTCACGGATCGCGGCGGCGAACGCCTCTGCGATGTGGCGCGCGAACTCATGGTCATCGACTGACCATGAGGACGGGAACCCGGAACTGACGAAAGATCATGCCGGCAACGAAACCGGCACCCAGCACGAGGACGCCTGATGGACCGTAATCCGTTTTCCGAAGCCGAAATCGCCGGCCGCCTTGCCAAGGTCCGCACGGCGCTGGCCGAGCGTGAGCTCGACGCGGCGGTCTTTGCGTCGCCGGAGAACGTCTTCTACCTCACAGGGCTCGATCACTGGGGTTATTTTGCCCCTCACCTGCTGATCGTCCCGCTCGAAGGAAAACCTGTTCTGATCACCCGCTCGATGGAAAAGGTGACGATCGAGAAACAGGTGACCGCAGCGGAATTCCGCGGCCATTCCGACAGCGAAACGGCGGCCGATCTTGCCGCGCGCGTGCTTGCGGAGCTCGGCCTGTCCGGCGAGCGGATCGGCCTCGAATACTGGACGGCTGGCCTAAGCCATGGGCTTGCCATCGCACTCCAAACGCAGGCTGATGCCAGATGGAGCGATGTCTCCGGTCTGGTCGACAAAATGCGGCGGGTGAAGAGCGCCGAGGAACAGGCGCTGATGCGTCAGGCGGCACAAGTGACTGACGCTGCCGCCGGCGCCGCGATCGCGGCGATCTCGGACGGCGCCTCCGAACCGGAGGTCGCGGCCCAATGCGTTGCGGCGATGATCCGCGCCGGCGGTCATGCTCCGGGCTTCGGCCCGTTCATCCGCCCGGCCGCGCGCCTGGGCGAAGAGCATACGACCTGGGGTGACGGGATCTATCGCAAGGGCGAGCCGGTCTTCGTCGAACTGTCCGGCTGCATCGCGCGTTATCACGCGCCGCTCGGCCGGCTCGTTCGCATCGGCCACATCAGCGACGAAGATGCCGCGATGGCGGAAGTGACCGCCAAGGCCTTCAACGCGGTCGTCGAGGCGCTGCGGCCCGGCGCCAGAGCGCGCGACCTCTACGCCGCCTGGCAAGCCGTCGCCGATGAGGCCGGTCTTTCTCACTATCGCCGCCATCACTGCGGCTACCTCGTCGGCGTCGGGCAGCCGCCATCATGGACCGGCGGCAACTCGGTGACCGGCTTGAGGCACGATTCCGATCTCGAGATCGAGACCGGGATGAGCTTCCACATCCTGTCGTGGCTGATGGGCACCGGTCGCGGTGATGACTTCGTTTCCAACACGGTGCTTCTGACCGATGCGGGTGCCGAAGTGCTTACCCGCACGCCGGCCGGCCCGATCGTTCGATAGGCCCGCACGCATGGCGCGCTACTCGGCATTCTCGATTTTCCGCAACGCGCTGTCAGGCCAGAAGAACTGGCAACGCGCCTGGCGGGCAGCGGAGCCAAAACCGTCCTACGATGTGATTGTCATCGGCGGCGGTGGACACGGCCTCGCTACCGCGTTCTACCTCGCCGAGAACCACGGCATCCGCAATGTCGTTGTTCTCGAAAAGGGCTATATCGGCGGCGGCAATGTCGGCCGCAACACCACCGTCATCCGCTCCAACTACCTGCTCGACGGCAACACCCAGTTCTACGAATTCTCGATGAAGCTCTGGGAGAACATGTCGCGGGCGCTGAATTTCAACGTCATGTTCTCGCAGCGCGGCCAGCTCGTCACGGCGCATTCGGCCGACCAGCTCGATAGCTTTAGCCACCGCGCCAACATCATGCGGCTGAACGGCATCGATGCCGATATCCTCGACCGCGACGAGGTGCGACGTCTGGTGCCCTATCTCGACTTTTCCGACACCGCCCGCTTTCCGATCCATGGCGCTATCTTCCAGGGCCGGGCGGGCACGGCGCGCCACGACGCCGTCGCCTGGGGCTATGCGCGCGCCGCCGACGGCCATGGCGTCGACATCATCCAGAACTGCGAGGTGACCGGCTTCCTCCGCGACGGCGACAGTATCGTCGGCGTCGAAACGACGAAAGGCCGGATCGGCGCCGGCAAGGTCGGCCTCGCTGTTGCCGGTCATACCTCCGTGCTCGGTGCCAAGGCCGGCCTTGAACTGCCGATCGAAAGCCACGTCCTGCAGGCCTTTGTCACCGAACCGCTGAAGCCGTTGGTAGACCAAGTCGTCGCCTATGGCGCCGACCATTTCTACGTCAGCCAGTCGGACAAGGGCGGGCTGGTCTTCGGCGGCAATCTCGACGGCTACAATTCCTACGCTCAGCGCGGCAATCTCGGCGTCGTGCGCGAAGTGGCGGAGGCGGCGATTGCGCTGATGCCTTGCATTTCGCGCGTCCGTCTGCTGCGCCATTGGGGCGGCGTCATGGACATGACCCCCGATGCCAGCCCGATCATCTGCCCGACGCCGATCGGGGGCCTCTATCTCAACGGCGGCTGGTGCTATGGCGGCTTCAAGGCGACGCCGGCTTCCGGCTGGTGTTTCGCGCACACGATCGCCACCGGCAAGCCGCACCCCTTGATCGCGGCCTACGGGCTCGATCGTTTCCGCACCGGCCACACGCTCGATGAGGCTGGCGCCGGCCCCTCCGCCTGGCTGCAATAGGAGGCGCAAGACAATGCTGCGCATCGAATGCCCCTGCTGCGGTCCGCGCGACCATGACGAGTTCCGCTACGGCGGCGATGCTTCCGTCACGCGTCCGGCCCACGACGATCCCGATCCGGAGGCCTGGTACCGTTACGTGTATGTCAGGACAAATCCGGCGGGCCTGCACCGCGAATTCTGGCAGCACGTGATCGGCTGCCGCCAATGGCTGGTGGTCGAACGCGACACGCGCAACCACGCCATCGCATCCGTCGACCTCGCCCGGAAATTGTCGGCCAGGAAATCACCAGCCAGGAAACCACCGGCATGAGTTCGAACCACAAGCGGCTGTCGATGGGTGGCCGTATCGACCGCGAGCAGCCGGTCGATTTTACCTTCGACGGCCGCAAGCTGGCTGGATATCGCGGCGACACGCTCGCGTCCGCGCTGCTCGCCAACGGCGTCACCCTGGTTGGGCGCAGCTTCAAATATCATCGTCCGCGCGGCATCTTTTCCGCCGGGCCCGAGGAGCCGAACGCGCTGGTTACGCTCGGAATCGCAGGCAGGCGCGAGCCGAACCTGCCGGCGACGACACTCGAACTCGCAGACGGCATGGTCGCGGAGAGCCAGAACCGCTGGCCCTCGCTTGCCTTTGACGTGCAAAGCGCCAACGGCCTGCTGGCGCCGTTCCTTTCGGCCGGCTTCTACTACAAGACCTTCATGGGCCCGACGCGCCGTGCCTGGATGTTCTACGAGCATTTTATCCGCAAGGCGGCCGGGCTGGGCAGAGCCGGCACCGACCCTGACCCCGACCGTTACGAGGTTCGTCATGCGTTTGCCGATGTCGCGATCATCGGCGGCGGTCCGGCGGGATTGTCGGCGGCGCGTGCTGCCGCGGCCGCCGGCGCGCGGGTCGCGCTGATCGAGCAGGATTTCCTGCTCGGCGGCCAACTCCTGGCGGAACCGTCCGACAGCGCGGCGGCCGCATGGTTGAGACAGACCGAAGCCGAGCTGGAGAGCTCCGAAACCGTCGCCTTGATGAAGCGGACGACCGCTTTCGGTATCTATGACGGCAATGTCATCGGACTGGTCGAGCAACGCGACCCAACCAATCGCCAGCCGGTCGGCGAGGCGCGGCAGACGTTCACCATGCTTCGCGCCCGCTCGATCGTTTTCGCCACCGGCGCCATCGAGCGACCAATGGTATTCTCGAACAACGACCGGCCCGGCGTCATGCTTGCCTCGGCCGCCCGGACCTATCTCAACCGTTTCGCCGTCCTGCCCGGCAAAAAAATCATCGTCGCCACCAGCAATGACGGCGCCTGGCGCACCGCCTTCGACCTTGCCGCAGCCGGCGCAGAGGTGACGGTTGCCGATCTGCGCGCATCACTTCCCGCAGCACTTGTCGCGGAGGCCGCACAGTTCGGCGTGGTTGTGCGGGCCGCAACGCACATCGTCGACCTGCGCGGCGGCCATGCCGTCAGGCGTGCAACGCTCAACGGGCCGGACGGCCAATCCGAGGCCGCCTGCGACCTGGTCTGCGTGTCCGGTGGCTGGTCGCCAACCGTGCATCTCACCTCGCACCTGGGCATCAAACCTGCCTACCGCGACGACATCGGCGGCTTCGTGCCGGGCGCGTTTGCGGCGGACCGGTTCGGCGCCGGCTCGATGATGGGAGCTTATTCGACCGCCGGTGCCATCGAGGACGGTCACCGCGCCGGCACCCAGGCGGCATCGTTTTGCGGCAAGTCGGGACCGGCGCCCACTCCATCGAAACTCGATCTTGGCGAGACCGCCGCAGCCCAGCTTCGCGAGGTCCTGCCCGCTGGGCGTGGAAAGGCCTTCGTCGATTTCCAGATGGACGTGACGACCGGGGATATCGAGCTCGCCCATCGCGAGGGCTATGAATCGGTCGAGCACCTGAAGCGCTACACCACCCTCGGCATGGGCACCGACCAGGGCAAGACAAGCAATTTTCCGGCGCTTGCCGCGATGGCCACCCTGCGCAACGCAACGATCCCCGAGACCGGCGCCACGACCTTTCGCCCGCCCTACACGCCGGTCGCCATCGGTACGCTTGCCGGACGCGCCATCGGTCATCATTTCAAGCCGATCCGCCGCACGCCGATGCACGATTGGCACATGACGAACGGCGCCGAGATGCTGGAGGTCGGGCTCTGGATGCGGCCCTATTTCTATAAGCAGTCCGGACGTGACGTGAACGAAGCCTACGTCGCCGAAATGCGGAATGCGCGCCAGGCCGCGAGCCTGATGGACATTTCCACCCTCGGCAAGATCGACGTCCAAGGCCCGGATGCCGCGATTTTCCTGGATCGCGTCTACGCCAACGGCTTTGCCAAACTGCCGGTCGGCCGCGCCCGCTACGGCGTCATGCTGCGCGACGACGGCATCGTCTTCGACGACGGCACCACGACGCGGCTGGCGGAGAACCGGTTCTTCATGACCACCTCGACCGCCAAGGCCGCCGATGTGCTGTCGCGTCTCGAATTCCTGCTCGACACGGCCTGGCCGGATTTGCGCGTAGCCGTGACCTCGGTGAGCGATGAATGGGCGGCGATGTCGGTTGCCGGACCGAAAAGCCGCGCAATTCTGAGTGCGGCGTTTCCCGCTCTCGACGTTTCCGACGCGGCACTTGCGCATATGGGGTTGCTCGAAAGCGAATGGCGAGGCCGTGCGCTCCGCATCCTGCGTCTCAGTTATTCCGGCGAGCGCGCCTACGAAATTTATGTCGGCGCAACCGCCGGTGAACAGCTCTGGAGCCGCCTGCTCGAAGCTGGCAGGCCGTTCGATCTGAAGCCTTATGGCGTCGAGGCGCTCGGTGCGCTGCGCGTCGAAAAGGGCCATGTCGCCGGACCTGAAATCGATGGGCGCACGACGCTCGACGATCTTGGCCTCGGCCGCATGGCCGGCAAGCGCACCGGCTTCGTCGGCGACGTGTTGCGACGGCGCCCCGCCTTCCAGGCGCCAGACCGGCAGCGCCTGGTCGGGCTGGAATGCATCGAGGAGGGAAAACGCCTTCGCGGTGGCGCCATCCTGTTCCTGCCGGGTGAGAAACCTTACGGCCACGGGCGCGGCCGCGTGACCTCCGTCACCTTCAGCCCTGAACGCGGTCGCTATGTCGGGCTGGCCTTGCTTGCTGGCGATGTCGCTAGCGAAGGAAGCGAGATCGTGGCCGTCTATCCGATGAAGACCGAAACGGTGCGCGCCCGCATCGTCTCGCCGGTATTTCTCGATCCGCAGGGAGAGCGGCTACATGGCTAGCCCGGATTTCAGCCTGTCCGTGGCCGATTGCCCGCTCATCCAGGTCGAGGGCTGGGACGGCACGCTGGGGCAATTCGAATCGAGCCTCTCGACGTCGCTCGGCACCAAGCTTCCTGCCTCGGTTGGAGAGACTGTTCGCCACAAGGGTTTCCTTGTCATCCGCGTTGCCCCTCGCCGTCTCTGGCTGGCTCTTGACGACGGCGCGCAGGCACCTTCGCTTGCCGTCGACCCGGATCTCGGCTGTTCAGTTTCTCTCGACGAAGGTCGCGTGCGTTTCAGAATGGCTGGGGCTGACATCGCGCGGGTTCTCTCCAAATGCATCGCCGTCGACTGGCGCGCGTCGGCGGCCGCCCCGGGCCGGGCCGTGCTGACGTCCTTGCATCATGTGCCCGTGCTTTTCCTGCGCACCGGTGAGACCGCGTGCGAACTCATGGTGCCGCGAAGCTTTTCGCGAAGCCTCTCGGACTGGATTGCTGACGCCGCGAAATAGGGAAAGGACCAGGCGCGAACGCTCTCCTCAGGAGCCGCTCCACGGCCTTGCTCCTTGGATGATCTCTTGGGCACGCACGGCAAAGCGGCCGGCGAGAGGCCACTTCCCGGCGGCATCGGCCGACGCCGCGCTGCCTGCCCGCGCCCGGTCGGCGATGCCGACGAAGATCACCGCGAAACGAAACAGCGAAAAAACCAGGTGGAAGCGTTCCAGGGGCGCAGTGGGCACGGCATGCGCGAAATAATGGTCGAGGAATTCGCGCTGGCTCGGGATGCCGAGTGCGGCATGATCGAGGCCGAGGATGCCGCCATACTCGTCCGGGGTCGAATGCCAGGTCATCGAGCAAAAGCCGAGATCGGCGAGCGGATGGCCGATCGTCGACAGCTCCCAATCGAGAATGCCGATCACCTCCGGCTTGCCGGGATGGAACAGCAGATTTCCGAGGCGGAAGTCGCCATGGGCGATCGCCACGCGCCCATCATCCGCGGGCAGGTGCTGCGGCAGCCAGTCGGCGACCACTTCGAGTGCCGGAATTCTGTCACTCGGCGATTCCCTGAGCTGCCTGGTCCAGCGGCCAATCTGGCGCTCGAAATAGTTGCCGGGCCGGCCGTAGTCGCCGAGACCGACCTCGTCGGGACGGACAGCATGCAATTTGGCCATCGCTTCGGCCATGCCGAAATAGATGCCGCGTCGCTGCGCGGGCGAAAGGCCGGGCAGCGAACAGTCGTGGAAGACGCGACCATCAAGCCGCTCCATCAGGTAGAAGGGCGTGCCGAGCGGCTCGACGCCGTCGTGATAGAGCACCGGCCCGGGCACCGGCACATCGGTCGGTGCAAGCGCTTCAAGCACGCGGAATTCGCGGTCGACGGCATGCGCCCCGCGCAGGATCGGCCCGGCCGGCTTCTTGCGCAGCACCATGCGATGCGCACCATAGTCGACGAAGTAGGTTGGGTTGGACTGTCCGCCGCCAATCCGCTCAAGCGTCATGGCGGCGTCGCCGAAGCGGTTCGAGAGAAAAGCCTTCAATGCCGCAGGATCGAAATCCGCATTCGACGGCTGCGCCATCTTTTCCTCCTGAGATGCCACCGCGCGTCGCTTACGCCTCGCCTTCGACCGTCCAGCGCCAGAAGCCTCTCTCTTCCTCGTTGAGGAAACGGTTCAGCACCATCTTGTGGACCTCATCGGCACCGTCGACCAGCCGCGCCTGGCGAGCATAGCGGTAGATCCATTCGAGCACCGTGTCCTTGGAATAGCCACGCGCGCCATTGATCTGGATCGCCACATCGGCTGCGTCATGCAGCACATTGGCGACCTGGATCTTGGCCATCGATACTTCCTTGCGGGCAAAGCCGCCGCGGTCCAGCTCCCACGCAGCCTTCATCACCAGGATGCGGCCGATCTCGATGCGCATGGCGAGGTCACCGAGCTTCAGCTGGACGCTTTCGCGGTCGGCGAGGCGCTGGCCGAAACCATAGCGCTCGGCGGCGTAGGCGCGCGCGATCTCAACGCAGCGCTTGGACAGTCCGAGCCATCGCATGCAGTGGGTAAGCCGCGCTGGGCCGAGCCGCACCTGCGTCACCTTCATGCCCCTACCCTCGCCGACCAGCATGTCTTCGACAGGGATTTCGAGCCCATCGAACTCCAGCTCGCAATGCCCGCCATGCTCCTCCGGGCCCATGATCTCGATGCGGCGCACGATGCGCCAGCCTGGCTGGTCCTTGTGGAACATCAGGGCCGACAGCCCATGGCGCGGGTCGTCCGAGGTTCGCGCGATCAGAATGAAATGGCTGGCCTCCTCCGCGCCGGTGATGAACCATTTGCGGCCGGTCACGACATATTTGTCGCCGCGCAGCTCCGCATGCGTCATGATCATCGAAGGGTCCGAGCCGCCGCCGGGGTGCGGTTCGGTCATGGCAAAGGCCGATCGCACCTTGCCCTCGACGATCGGCTTCAGCCATTTTTCCTTTTGTGCTGGCGTGCCGAGCGCCTCCAGAACCATCATGTTGCCATCGTCGGGCGCTGCCGAATTGAACACCACGGGTCCGAAGATCGACCGGTTCATCTCCTCATAACAGACCGCCATGTCCATCTTGCCGAGGCCGGCGCCGCCGGTTTCGGGCTTGAGCTGCAGGCACCACAGGCCCGCCATCCGCGCCTTGGCGCGAAGCGCCTCCAGCAGCGGCAAGGCGATATTTCCATGCGCGTCATAGGACGTCTTGTCGGCCTCGAGCGGCAGGATCTCACGCTCGACGAAGTCGGCAATGCGGACGCGGTAATCTTCGGTGCGGGCTGGAATGTCGAAATTCATGGACAAACTCTCAGCGAAGCGAGGTGGCCGCCATCGTCTAGAAATCGAGCGAGCGCTCGGCTTCCTTATTCGCCTCTATCCCCTTTTTCAGCCGCCGTCATCCGGCGAAGCGTGGTTCCGCAACGCCCTTGATGCCAAGGCCGTTTATTGCGAACAGGCTGCCGCAGCGCCACCCCGGCCGGCGTCGACGCGGGCGAAGGTGCGCCGGTTGCTGGCAGCACCAGTCGCGATGTCATAGTCATAAGCCCAGATCTCGCGATCCACCTCAGAACGCGACCTTGTCGCCGCCCTTCAATGACAGGATCTCGCGCGCCTCGTCGGGCGTCGCCACCTCCATGCCGAGGCCTTCGATGATCTTGCGGGCAAGCACCACCTGTTCGACGTTCGATTTGGCAAGCTTACCCTTGCCGGCCCAAAGACTGTCCTCGAGCCCGACGCGGATGTTGCCGCCAAGCGCTGCCGATTGCGCCGCGATGCGCAATTGGCTGGCGCCGGCACCAAGCACCGACCAGCGGAACTGGTCGCCGAACAGCCGGTCGGCGGTGCGCTTCATATGGGCGACGTCTTCAGGATGCGTGCCGATGCCGCCGAGCAGCCCGAATACCGACTGCACGAAGAACGGTGGCTTCACCAGCCCACGGTCGGCAAAGTGCGAGAGATTGTAGAGATGGGCAATGTCGTAGCACTCGAACTCGAAGCGCGTGCCGTTGTCGTAGCAGGTCGCAAGAATGTATTCGATGTCTTTGAACGAATTGCGGAAGACCAGGTCGCGCGTCGCTTCCAGATGCGGCTTTTCCCAGTCGAACTTGAAGGTCTCGTATTTGTCCGCGAGGTGATAGAGCCCGAAATTGATCGAGCCCATGTTGAGCGACGCGACTTCCGGCTTGAACTCAGTGGCTGGGCGCACGCGCTCCTCGACCTTCATGTAGGGGCTGCCGCCAGTGGTGATGTTGATGGCGGCGTTGGTGCCTTGCTTGACGCGCGGCAGGAAACGCGCGAACGCCTCCGGCGTCTGGTCGGGCTTGCCGGTCTCAGGGTCGCGGGCATGCAGGTGCAGGATCGCGGCACCCGCCTCTGCCGCCGCGATCGCCTCGGACGCGATCTGGTCCGGCGTGATCGGCAGATAGGGCGACATGGTCGGCGTGTGGATCGCCCCCGTCACCGCACAAGTGATGATAACCTTGCCCTTGGCCTGCTGAGCGCTGGGCTTGCGGTTCGTTTCCGTCATCGTCCGAACTCCTGATCCGATTTTCTCTTGTGCGCCGCCAGCGCCATCAGCCGGCGGTCGCGCCACACCTGCCGTTCGCCGAGCTCTTCCCGCGGCAGCCGCTTGCGGCGGTCGGCCTCTACTGTCTCGATGACCTCGCCGGCCCAGTCGACGCGGCGCAGCGTCTGCGGAAAAATGTTGGCATAGATCGTCTGATAGCGCTCGACATAGTCGCGCACGCCGCCCGGTGCATTGAGGTCGATCGTCTCGAACGGACCCATGAACGACCAGCGTAGCGCCAGCCCGTCGCGAATGCCGATATCGACGTCCTCGACGCTGGCATAGCCGTCGGCGACAAGGCGAAAAGCCTCCTCCAGCAGCGCGCCCTGCAGGCGGTTCATGATGAAGCCGTCGAGCTCGTGCTTCATCACCAGCGGCGCGTGGCCTGCGGCGACGAGTAAGGCGCGGGTCCTTTCGACCGTTTCGGGCGAGGTCCATGGCGCCGGCACGACTTCCGCAGCCGGAATGAGATAGGGCGGATTGATCGGATGCACGACCAGGCAGCGGTGCCGCCCTTGCAGATGATCGGTGAATTTCGACGGCAGCAGCGCCGAGGTGGAACTGGCGATCACCGCTTGCGGACCGGCCAACGCATCAATCAGAGAGAACACCTCGCGCTTCACGTCGAGGCTTTCGGGCGTGTTCTCCTGGATATGGACCGCATCGGCCAGCGCCTCTTCCAGCTCCGCAACGACGGCGATGCGGCCACGCACGGCATCGATTGCCTGTCCGCGCAGCAGATCGTTCGCGGCGAGGTCACCCAGCACGCCGGCGACGTAATCATGCGCACCGCCCGCCGCGGCCGGCGACTGATCCCACATCCGCACATCGTGGCCGGCGCGGGCGAAGCTGATCGCCCAGGCCCGTCCGATGAACCCGCTGCCGGCAATTGCGACCTTTGTCATGATCGGTTCCTCAAAGCGTTTCGACGTTGCCGTCGACGCCGAGCGACTGGCCGGAAATGTTGATCCCCGCATTGGACAGCAGGAAGGCGACCATCGAGGCGACGTCATAAGGGCTGGTCATGCGGCGCAGCGAGATGTTCTGGAGATAGCGCTCCGTCATCGCCTCATTCGACACACCGAGCTGCTTGGCCCGGTCGGCGATCACCTTGTCGATGCGTGGTCCCTCGATGATGCCGGGCAGGATGGCGTTGACCCTTATGCCGTGCGGCCCGAGTTCCTTGGCGAGGCTCTGCGTGAAACCGATGACGCCAAACTTGGCCGCCGAATAGGGTGTGCGGAAAGCGTAGCCGTAGCGGCCGGCCGCCGACGACATCGAGACGATCGAGCCGCCGCCCGCCGCCTTGATCAGCGGCACGGCACGTCGGGCGCAGAGGAACTGGCCGGTCAGGCAGATGTCGATGCAGCGCCGCCACTCCGCCGGATCGATCTCATCGACGCCGCCGGTCGGCCCGGCAACGCCGGCATTGTTGATCAGCGCGTCGAGGCCGCCGAGCTTTTCCTTGACGGTCTCGAACAGCCGGTCGACGTCGTCTTCGCGCGAGACATCGGCCTTGACCGCGGCGACGAGCGCTATCCTGTCCGGAGCAGCGGCCAGCGCCTCGTCGGAGACGTCGCAAACGACGATGCGCGCGCCGAGCCGCGACAACGTGTCGGCAATGGCAAAGCCTATACCGCCGGCGCCTGCCGTCACCAGCACGCGCTGCCCCTTCAACCCGGTCAGAAAATCGTCCGCCGATGACGGTGCCCCTTTACTCATCGCCGTCGCGCTCATCGTGTTGTCCTTTCTCATTGCAGCCGCCGTTCGCGCAGCGCCATGACAGCGCCCAGAACGACCAAGCCGTACAGAATTGCCCTTGTGGCATAGGGCAGCTGAAATAGTGGCGAAAGCATTGCCCGCTGGTGGCTAGGCGAGCAAAGGCAGCTGCTCGGGCACGCCAGACTTTCGAATTTCCGGTAAGCCGCCCTGGGTTTGCATTGATCTCCACGACCAAGCCATGGCGCTGGCTTGCTCGCGTAGCCCCTAAGGCCGTCCTGGGGGCTGCTCCTGCGGAAATTTGTTTTCGTCTATGATTGCCACGGCCTGCTCGATGCTGTCTCTCACCTCGAAACCGATCCAATGTCCGTCCATCAGATGCGTTTGCCTCCCGCAGGCGAGGAAATAGCTCCCGGCCTGCTGCGCAACAAAGTTGAGTTGCCTCCTCTCATTGATTTTAATCCCCTCTGGCGGATCGGTGTACACCCCCCAGATCGCATCCTCGGCCGTCAACTTCACGGGCATCTCTGACTGAGCGTAGACCCTGGTCAGCATCAGGCTGTGCCGGAAAGACGAGGAGCCATTGATGAACTCGATCTTTACCGACCATTCTGCTGGCACGACGATGGTAAGATTGCCGCCCCAGTAACCGTTGAAGTCGATAATGTCGGTCCGGATGTTGTCCCTGCGATACCGCTCGACTTGGTTCCAATCGGCAACAATCTCTATGGCCACTGTCTCGGCTGCAGGATCGTTCTTGATCCAGCTCGGGACGAAAGGCTCCCCAGCCAGTGCAATTCCAGGCAAAAATCCCAAGGCAACGGCGAGAAGGGCGAGGTGAGCAAAGCGCGCCATCGCAATCAGAGGCTCCTCCCGAGCGGGGCGGCCGAGCGCAAGCGACCGCCAATCGAAGTCGACCTGGCTTGTTCCCTAAGGAAGAGAATACGCTTGAAATGGCATCCACACCAGCAAACCCAGAGTGCGCTATCGTCAGCCGTCAGAAACAACGCCATTGCTGCTATATCATCGGGATGCGCGTTGGAATTGCCTGCAGTGCGTCAGTGCGAGAGCGACGGGCGATTCCGTAATGTGAAGTTTCTGCTTCAGCTGTTGCGAAGGGTCTGTTGCGCAATTCGCCACGCCTGCTCCACATGTCGCCGGGCCGCGGCTTCGGCGTCATCGCCGTTGCGCGACTTGATCGCGTTCATGATGTCGGTCATTTCGGCAATTGCGGCATCGCGGCGGTCCACCGAAGCGATGGTCATGGAACGCAGCTGGTTGATGCGGACGTTCAGACCCTGGACGATTTCCCAGGCGATGCGCTTGTCGGCGGCATCGAAAAGCACTTCATAGAATTTTGTCGTCGCCCGCATCACCTCGATCGGATTGGCTGAGGCCCACGCCGTGAGCAGCACATCGAATGCGCGCTCAAGCGCAGCGATCTGGTCCTCAGTCGCCGTCAGCGCGCAGGCGCGCGCCGCGATGCCCTCCATCAAAGCGCGGAGTTCATAAATCTCATCGGTGCGGCTGAGATCCGGCCTGGCCACCGCGGGTCCGTGGCCTGGTATCATCTGAACAAGGCCCTCAGTCTCCAACTGCCGCAGAACTTCGCGCACCACCGAGCGACTGACGCCGAGCTGGTCGCAAAGCGGCCGCTCGACCAGCCGTTCGCCGGGCTGGAAGTGAAACCCCATGATCGCGTCGCGCATGCGCTCCAGCGCCAGCGTTCTCAGCGTCTTGGTGGATCGTTCGATCCTCAGTGTGTCGTCGGCCAATTCATCTACTCCCAGCATCCGCAAACAAACAGATTCGACGATCCGTTGACAAGGGATTTGGTCTTCAATAGTATGGTATACCATAAGATGACCGGGGCGGAAGGGAGCTTTTCCGGATGCCTCGGCCGAACGACCACCGAGGATTCGATGAAGCCGGCCATCCGAAAGATCGTCACCTATGTCGAGAACACGCTGATTGAAGGCGGCAAGGTGGCCCCCCGGCCGCTGCGACTGATCGGCGTGGCGGCAGTGCTCGACAATCCCTGGGCCGGGCGCGGTTTCACCGAGGACCTTTCTCCCGAGATCCGCGCCTATGCGCCGGTTTTGGGGGAGATGCTGACCCATGAAATTCTC
The DNA here is from genome assembly GCF_004023115.1 of Mesorhizobium sp. M6A.T.Cr.TU.017.01.1.1. Classification (NCBI taxonomy): domain Bacteria; kingdom Pseudomonadati; phylum Pseudomonadota; class Alphaproteobacteria; order Hyphomicrobiales; family Phyllobacteriaceae; genus Mesorhizobium; species Mesorhizobium sp. M6A.T.Cr.TU.017.01.1.1. Next base: position 18,795 of record NZ_RZTA01000005.1, on the reverse strand, counting down.
GCAGTTGCGGGATCGGGCGAAGCGATCGAAGGCTACGGCAAGGCCGCAATCTGCGGTACATCAGGCGAGATCGAGCATGCCTCCGCGCTCATCCACACGCTGCATTTCGGCAACCACTATCGGCGTGCCGTCGGCGCCAAGACCTATCTCGCCTTCACCAACCTGCGTGGCGGGCCGAACACGCCGATCATGATCCCACTCATGGACAAGTACGATGAAGGCCGACGTTCGCACTACCTGACTGTGCATTTCCAGATCGGCGACGCGCCGGCGCCGGACGAGCTGGTGGTAGCGCTTGGCGCCTCGATCGGCGGACGACCGCATCATCGCATCGGCGACCGCTACCAGGATCTCAAGGAGGTCGGCGACCTGCATGGCTGAGCTGACGGAGCCTGCCTGGCATCGCGAAACGGCGCCTGACGGCACCGGCTTCATCCGGGCCGGATCCGGCGCGCCCGTCCTCCTCATCCACGGCGTCGGCATGAACGCGGCGATCTGGGGGCCCCAGATCGAGCTGATGCGGGACAGATGGGATGTGATCGCGATCGACATGCTGGGGCATGGCCGGTCGCCGCTACCGCCCGAGGACGCCAGCCTTGCCGACTATGCAGGACAGGCAATCCGGCTTCTTGATCACCTTGGCCTGGATGCCGTCTCGATCGTTGGCCATTCAATGGGGGCGCTGGTCGGGCAGGAAATCGCTCTCAACGCACCAGAACGGGTCCGCCGCATGGTGTCGCTCAACGCGGTCTTTCGCCGCCCGGCGGACCTTGCGCAGGCAGTGCGCGAGCGCGCCGCCGAATTGAATGGCGCGGAAAACCCGTCAGGGACGGACGCAACGATCGCGCGCTGGTTCGGCAACCCCGTCCCCGACAGCCTGGCCGAGGCGGCGAGGACAACGCGCGCGGCACTGCAGAGCGTCAACCCGGAAGGCTATGCGCGCACGTATCGACTTTTCGCCCATGCGGATGCGGCGCATGGCGATCGTCTTTCCGGTCTAGCGATGCCGACTCTGTTCATGACCGGCTCGCAGGACAGGAATTCCTCGCCTGCGATGTCGGCGGCGATGGCCCGCCTCGCGCCGTGCGGTCGCTGCGCCGTTCTGGAGGGCGAAAGACATATGATGGCCGTAGCCTCGCCTGACACGGTCACACGGCGCATTGTCGATTTTCTCGAGAGCAACGACGGCGCAAGCACACCGGCGCGACCGGCGATGGACACAGCCTTCGACGCGGGCGAATTCAGGCGGGCGCTCGGTTCCTTCCTGACCGGCGTTACCATCGTCACCGCGATCGGGCCGGAAGGAGAGCCTCGAGGCTTCACCGCCAATTCGTTTACATCCGTTTCGCTCGATCCGCCGCTTGTGCTGGTCTGCATCGCCAAGAAAGCGCTGGGTCATCCGGTGTTTTCGACCTCGAAGTGCTTTGCCATCAATGTGCTCTCGGAGGAACAGAGAGCCGCGTCCGGCGTCTTCGCTTCGAAATCGCAGGACAAGTTCTCGGCTGTCGAGTGGCGCTTCGGCCCGACCGGCAGCCCGCTGCTCGCTGGATCGGTGGCGACGTTTGACTGTGACATGGAGCAGTTGGTCGACGCCGGCGACCATTCGATCCTCATCGGCCGCGTTCGCGAATTCTCCCACAATTCATCGCAGCCCCTCGGCTATTGCCGTGGGGCGTATGTCTCGCCTGGTCTCAGCCAGGAAGCTCTGGCGGCCGCGCCTCCGGACATGGAGGTCGGCGCTATCCTCGAAGACGAAGGCCGCGTGCTGTTTTTCGAAAATGCCGACGGCTTTTTCGAACTGCCGGCGGGCCGAGGACTCGGGACGCCCGCCGACACGCGAAGCCTCAGGGGACGGCTGGCTGCGAAAGCCATCGAGGCTCATCTCGGATTCCTGTTTGCAGTCTGGGACGACGCCGCAAACCCATCGCGAACGCATGTCTATTACCGCGGCACGGTGGACGCGCCCCACTCCAGCGATGGCCAGGTTCGGCTCGTCGACATCGACAGGATTGCCGGACTGAACATCGCCGACGCTGCTGCGCGCTCGATGCTCGCCCGCTACGTTCGCGAATGTCGGGAGGATGCGTTTGGAGTCTATGTCGGCAACGAGGTCGAAGGTGAAGTCCGTCCGCTCGCCAAGCCGGTATCCATGAACACTTCGGGGTGAACAGATATGAAGTTCTCGCTCTTCGTCCATATGGAACGCTCGGACCCGGCAAAGCCGCATGCCGAGCTCATCGACGAGCTTGAGGAACTGGTCCTGATGGCCGAGGCGGCAGGCTTCGAGACGGCCTGGATCGGCGAGCACCACGGCATGGAGTTCACCATCTCGCCAAACCCGTTCATCAACATCGCCTATCTCGGCGCCAGGACGAAGCGCATCCGGCTCGGCACAGGAACGGTCATCGCGCCGTTCTGGCATCCGATCAAGCTCGCCGGCGAGGCAGCAATGACCGATGTCGTCACGGCTGGCCGGCTCGACATCGGCATCGCGCGCGGCGCCTACAGCTACGAATACCAGCGCCTGTTCCCGGGGCTCGATGCCTGGGGCGCGGGCCAGCGCATGCGCGAGATCATCCCCGCTATCAAGGGCCTCTGGGAGGGCGACTTCGAGATGTCCGGGGAGTTCTGGTCTTTTCCCTCGGCCACCTCGTCGCCCAAGCCGGTGCAAAAACCGCACCCGCCGATCTGGGTGGCGGCGCGCGATCCGAACTCGTACGACTTCGCCGTGTCCAACGGCTGCAACGTCCAGGTGACGCCGCTCGCCTCGGGCGATGATGAGGTAACCAGCCTGATGGAGCGCTTCAACGCGGCGTGCGCGGCGCATCCGGACATCGCCCGCCCCGAGATCATGCTGCTGATGCACACATTCGTTGCCGAAGACGCCGCCGATGCAGAGCAGCTGACGAAGGACCTGTCGCTGTTCTACTGCCAGTTCGGGGCGTGGTTCCAGAACAAGAAGCCTGTTCGCCAAGGCATATTGGAAGCGCTCACCGGCGACGAGATCGCGGCCATGCCGCAATACGCGCCCGACAAAATGCGACAGAACCTGGTTATCGGCGAAGCCGAAGAGGTGATCGCCCGGCTGAAGGCATACGAGGCGCTCGGCTACGACCAATATTCGATCTGGATCGACAGCGGCCTACCGCACGAACGCAAGAAGAAGTCGCTGCAGCTGTTTGTCGACAAGGTGATGCCGGCGTTCGGGCATGGGAGGCCGCAATGACCCTCGTGGCATTCAGCAACTTCATAGATGGAGCGTTCGATACGCCGACGGCCACCTTCGAAAGCATCGATCCGTCCACCGGAGCGCCCTGGGCGACGATGCCCGCTGCAACCGAAGCCGATGTCGACCGCGCCGTCGAAGCGGCGCACCGGACTTTGCACTCCGCCGCGTGGGCATCGCTGACGGCGACGGCGCGAGGCAAGCTGCTGGTGCGCCTCGGCGACCTGGTCGTCGCCAATGCCGGCCGCCTGGCTGAACTGGAAACGCGCGACACCGGCAAGATCATCCGCGAGACCCGCGCCCAGATCGCCTATGTCGGCGACTATTACCGCTACTATGGCGGGCTTGCCGACAAGCATGAAGGCTCGCATCTGCCTATCGACAAGGCCGATATGGACGTCACCATCAGGCGCGAGCCGATCGGCGTCGTCGCTGCCGTCGTGCCGTGGAATTCGCAGCTCTTCCTTTCGGCCGTCAAGCTCGGTCCGGCACTGGCGGCCGGCTGCACGGTCGTCTTGAAAGCCTCGGAAGACGGCCCAGCGCCGTTGCTGGCCTTCGCCGAACTCGTTCACGAGGCCGGATTTCCCGCCGGAAGCGTCAACATACTGGCCGGGTTCGGGCACGATTGCGGCCAGCGCCTGACAAGTCATCCGCTGGTTTCACGCGTCGCCTTCACCGGCGGACCTTCGACCGCTCGCGCGATTATCCGCAACACGGCGGAAAATCTCGCCTACACGACGCTGGAGCTGGGCGGGAAAAGCCCGGTTGTCGTTTTCGCCGACGCAGACCTGGACAGTGCGGCAAACGCGGTCGTGGCCGGGATTTTCGCGGCGTCTGGACAAAGCTGTGTCGCCGGCTCGCGGCTGCTGGTCGAGCGTTCGATAAAGGCCGAGTTCCTCGACAGGCTGAAGCACAAGGCCGAGGCCATCAAAATCGGTGATCCGCAGGATCCGGCCACCGAAATGGGACCACTGGCAACACTACGTCAGCGGGAATGGATCGAGAGGATCGTTGCCGAGAGCCTCGCCAGTGGTGGGACGTTGATCACCGGCGGAAAACGGCCCGACGAGCATCCGCGCGGCTTCTACTACGCACCGACCATGATCGACACCGAGGATACAGCGCTGCCCTGCGTGCGGGAGGAATTGTTCGGTCCGGTGCTCAGCGTTCTCACCTTCGACACGGAAGCCGAAGCCCTGGCGCTTGCCAACGATACGCCGTTCGGCCTGGCCTCGGGCGTGTTCACCACCAATCTCGCCAAGGCGCACCGCATGGCGCGCGACATCCATGCCGGTGTCGTCTGGGTCAACACATACCGCGCCGTTTCGCCGCTCGTGCCGTTCGGCGGATACGGTCAGTCAGGGCTCGGCCGTGAGGGCGGGCTCGACGCCATCCGCGATTACACGCGCTCGAAATCCGTCTGGATACGGATATCCGACGAGCCGATCCCGGATCCGTTCGTCATGCGATGAGGGCAGCGCCGCGATCGCGCAATTTCATAACAACAAGAAACCAAAAACAACCAACAGAGGAGAATGACATGAAACTGATTTTGACCGGCATTTTGGCCGGACTCTTGGCAACCACCGCCGCACGGGCCGATGAAATGGTGTTCACCAGCTGGGGCGGAACCACCCAGGAGGCGCAGACCAAATCCTGGGCTGCTCCGTTCGAAGCCAATTCCGGCATCAAGGTCCTGCAGGACGGCCCGACGGACTACGGCAAGCTGAAGGCCATGGTGGAAGGCGGCAGCGTCGCCTGGGATGTCGTCGATGTCGAAATGGATTTCGCCATCAAGGCGGCTAAGGATGGCCTGCTGGAGCCGATCGATTTCAATGTCGTGCCGAAAGCCGATCTCGATCCTCGCTTCACCACCGAGCATGCGGTCGGCAGCTTCTACTATTCCTTCGTTCTTGCCTGGAACAAAGGGGCGGTGTCGGGCGAGCCAACCAGCTGGGCCGACATGTTCGACCTGACGAAATTTCCCGGCAAGCGCACGTTCTATAAATGGTCGGCGCCAGGCGTCATCGAGATCGCATTGCTGGCCGACGGCGTGCCGGCAGACAAGCTCTATCCGCTCGACCTCGACCGGGCGTTCAAGAAACTCGATACGATCAAGTCGGAAATCGTCTGGTGGGACAGCGGCGCGCAGTCGCAACAGCTGATCGCCTCCGGTGAGGCAGCCTTCGGGCAACTCTGGAACGGGCGTGTCTTCGCCCTCCAGCAGGACGGCGCCGATGTAGGGGCATCCTGGAAACAGAACATGACTGCCGCCGACGTGCTCGTCATCCCCAAGGGCTCGAAGAACAAGGCTAGCGCGATGAAATTCCTGGCCACAGCGACAAGCGCGAAAAGCCAGGCAATGTTTGCTGAAGCAAGCGGCTACGCGCCGATCAACACGGCAGCCAAGGCCGAAATGCCGGCCGACGTCGTCAAGTCGTTGCCGGACGCCTATGTCGACGGGCAGATCAACCTCGACATGAACTACTGGGCTGAAAACCGCGACGCGATCGCGGAGCGTTGGTACGCCTGGCAGGCCAAATAGCCGCCGCCCTCACCCATGAACCGGCGGGGCGCCGCTAGGCGTCCCGCCTGAGCTGCCGGGATCATCGCCATGTCGGGCAATTTGCTTCATCGACAGCCAATCCTCCGAAGGCCAGACGGCGTCGGCGGCGCCTTGCCGGCGCTGACCCTCATCACCCTGTTCTTCGTGGTGCCGGTCGTCGCGTTGCTGTTGCGCAGCGTGACCGAGCCCGTACCGGGCCTGCAGAACTACGCCATCCTGTTTGGCGACGGCACTTATGCGCGGGTCTTCTTCAACACCTTTCTGGTCGCCACCGTCGTCACCGCCGTCACCGTGATCGTGGCGTTTCCGGTCGCCTGGATGCTGGCGATCATGCCGCCTGCCCTCGGCTCGATCGTCTTCGGCATCATCATCCTGTCGATGTGGACCAATCTGCTCACCCGCACCTATGCCTGGATGGTGCTGCTTCAACGCACCGGCGTCATCAACCGGACGCTGATGGATATTGGCCTGATCAGCGAGCCGCTGCCGCTGATCAACAACCTGACCGGCGTCACCATCGGCATGGTCTACATCATGCTGCCCTTCATGATACTGCCACTGGTCGGAACCCTGCGCGCCATTGATCCGATGACGCTGCGCGCCGCCGCCCTGTGCGGTGCGAGCCCCTTCAACGCCTTCCGCCGCATCCTGCTGCCATTGTCGCTTCCCGGAATCGCTGCAGGCGGCCTGATGGTTTTCGTCATGTCGCTCGGCTATTTCGTGACGCCGACGCTGCTCGGCGGCACCTCCAACATGATGCTCGCCGCAATGATCGCCCAGATGATCCAGTCCTTGCTCAACTGGGGGCTCGGAAGCGCGGCGGCTTTCATCCTGCTTTTGGTGACCATGGCCCTCTACGCGCTGCAACTGCGCCTCGTCGGCGCCAAGCGCATGACAGGAGGCATCTGAGATGCTGCTCGACTACGACCGGCTGGGCTGGCTGCGCGCAGCACTTCTGGGTTTCACCGGCCTGGTTGCCGCGTTTCTGCTGCTGCCGGTGGTCTTCATCGTGCTTTTGTCGTTCGGATCGTCGCGGTGGCTGGCTTTTCCGCCGCCCGGCTGGACGCTGAAATGGTATGCGGAGCTGTTCGCCGATCCGGCTTGGCTCGAAGCAGCGCTGACCAGCGCGCGCATTGCCACCATGGTCGCGATTCTTGCCGTCGTCATCGGGCTCCTGGCTTCTTTCGCCCTGGTCAGGGGACAGTTTCGCGGGCGCAACACGCTTCGCGGCCTGCTGCTGACGCCAATGGTGCTGCCGGTCGTGGTCTTCGCCATCGCCATCTATGCATTCTTCCTGCGGATCGGGCTCGGCGGCACCACGGCAGGCTTCGTCATCGCACACACAGTCCTGGCACTCCCCTTCGCCATCATTCCCATCACCGCGGCACTCGAAGGTTTTGACAAATCCATCGAGGATGCGGCGATCGTCTGCGGCGCAAGCCCATTCGAGGCAAAACTCCGGGTCACCTTGCCGGCGATCAAGATCGGGATTTTTTCGGCGGCGATCTTTGCCTTCCTCGCCTCGTGGGACGAGGTGGTGGTCGCGATCTTCATGGCCAGCCCCACCTTGCAGACCTTGCCGGTCAAGATCTGGGGCAGCCTGCGCCAGGATCTCAGCCCGGTCATCGCCGCCGCCTCCAGCCTTCTGGTACTTCTGACCTTGAGCCTGATGATCGTAACCGCACTCATTCGGCGGAAACTGTCGAAATGACCGAACCGTTTCTCTCCATTCGCTACCTGCGCAAGACATTCGGCAGCTTCGTCGCGGTGCACGATGTCACGATCGATATACCTAAGGGCGAATTCCTGACCTTCCTCGGCCCTTCCGGCTCCGGCAAATCGACGACGCTCTACGCGGTCGCCGGCTTTCAGCAGCCGACATCCGGCGAGGTTCTTCTCGAAGGCAGGTCGCTGCTGTCGGTGCCGTCGCACAAGCGCAATATCGGCATGGTGTTCCAGCGCTACACGCTGTTCCAGCATCTCACCGTCGCCGAGAACGTTGCCTTTCCGTTGCGCGTGCGCCGCCGGCCGGACGCCGAGGTGAACCGAAAAGTCGCCGAGATGCTGTCGCTGGTCCGGCTCGAGAGTTTCGGCGGCCGATATCCTGGCGCGCTTTCCGGCGGACAGCAGCAGCGCGTGGCGCTTGCCCGGGCGCTGGCCTACGATCCGCCGATCCTTCTGATGGACGAGCCGCTTTCGGCGCTCGACAAAAAGCTGCGCGAGGAAATCCAGGCCGAGATACGGCGCATCCATCGCGAAACCGGCGTAACGATCCTTTACGTCACCCACGATCAGGACGAGGCGCTGCATCTTTCGGATCGCATCGCCCTGTTTCGGGACGGGCGCATCGAGCAGATCGGCACCGGTGAGGACCTCTATCTGAGACCTGCGAGCGAATTCGTGGCCAGCTTCATCGGAAATTCCAATTTCCTGCCGGCTGAGCATCTTGAAACCGTCAACGGCTCCGCCACGATCCGCCTGGCCGATGGCTCGGTCGTCTCCGGCGTCAGGATCGATCAGGACTTCAGCCATGGCCAGAAGACCCGGCTGATGGTGCGGCCGGAAGCGTTTCGGCTGAGGCCCGGCCCGGCCACTGCCGGGCTTGCGGTCGAATTCATCGACACCGCCTTCTTCGGCGAGCGGCGGCGAGTCATCGCGCGCACGGCCGCCGGCCAGGAGATCGACGTCAGGCCGACATCCGACATGGCGCAAGCACATGAAGGCATCGCCTCGAGCAGACAGATTTTTTTCGATCCCGCCGCCGCATTTCTGTTTCCCGCCTGACGGGCGCGCTGGCGGTCTGGAACGAGATCTCAGGCAGCCGGCGGCTCGATGGTGACGCCGTATTTGGCGGCGATGGCCATGAGCTTTGCCATTTCCGGCATGTCGGCGGCGGTCGCGACGTCCAATTCGCCAAACATCTGATCAAGGCCGCAACTCGGCGCGCAAAGGACGAGCACGCGAGCCGGCTTGTCGCCGACATTGCGGATGGCATGGCGCCGGCCGCGCGGGCCGAAGAAACAGCAGCCGGGCGCAACGCGGTGAGGTGCCGGTTCGCCCTCGAATTCGATGACGAGTTCGCCACTCAGCACGTAGAAGGCTTCATCCTCACGGGCATGGGTGTGCGGTGGCGTTCCCGCGCCCGGCGGAACCACGGACTCCCAGAGCGAGAAGGACCCCGCAGTCTCAGCGCCGGTGGCTTTGTAGATATGGGTGATGCCCAGAACGTTGAGCGTCGATCCGGTCGCCGGTTCGCGAACGAACGGTTCGGCTGCTGTAACTTTGGCATCCATCGTCGATCTCCTTTGTGGCTCAGGTGGCTCACCAAGAGACATAGGTCCGTTCTCGCCCGTCGATTAGCCGGAATTGTATGGACATGCTGTCCGGATTTCAGGACAATCCGACGATGGATCCGCTCGATGGAATCGCTGCGTTCGCTCGCGTCGTTGATAGCGGCAGCTTCTCAGCGGCGGCACGGCACCTCAAAATCTCCAAATCTGCTGTTAGCGCCCATGTGCAGCGGCTCGAGGAGCGCCTGGGCGTTCGCCTGCTCAACCGCACCACGCGTCGACTCTCGATGACCGAAGCGGGCGCAGCCTATTACCGCCACTGTGCGCGGATTCTCGCCGAAGCCGAAGCTGCCGAACAGGCGGCGAGCGCGCTGCAGCGCGAGCCGCGCGGCACCCTTCGCATTTCGGCGCCCGACAGCTTCGGCTGGATGCATGTGGCGCCGGCCGTCCCCGAGTTCCTGACGCGCTATCCGGAACTTTCCGTCGATATTGCTTTGAGCCCGGCGCATGTGAGTCTGGTCGATGAAGGGCTCGATCTGGCGATCCGCATCGGCGTGATCGAGGATTCGCCGCTTGTCGTGCGTAAGCTCGCGCCGTCCCGGCTCGTCGCCTGTGCTGCGCCCGCTTATCTCACGGAGCGTGGAGCGCCGCGCGAGCCGGGCGACCTTGCCAAGCACAACTGCCTCTGCACCAGCCTCCTGCCTTGGGGCGATGAATGGCGCCTTGCCGGCAAAATTGGCGAGGTAAGGGTGGCCGTGGGGGGCAGCTTTCGCAGCAATAATGCGGAGATGCTGCGCGTTGCGGCGCTCGGTGGCATCGGCATCGCCCTACTGCCCACTTGGGCGGTAGCGGAGCCGCTGCGTACTGGCGCGCTGCGACGCGTGCTTGACGCCTGGGAGCCTCCAGCCAGCACGATTTATGCCGTCTATCCCAGCAACAGGCTCATGTCGATGAAGGTCCGCGCCTTCGTCGACCACCTTGCGCGATGCATTGGGCGCATGCCGTATTGGGATGAAGGCCTTTGAGAAGAGCGCCCGTTTTGGATCGTTTTGAGCTACGGCACCCATTGATCCAGCCTCGCAACTTTCTCTCAGAACGCAGTCAGGAACAGTCTCCATACCGGTCAGAAAACTTGCGATCTTGACTTCAAAAGGGACTTGGGCGGGTTGAAATTTCCTCGGTTTTGCCCACTTTCGCTATCAATTGGCCGAGTGGTGCGATTTCCGGCGAAAACAGCGCGATCGAATTGACGAGAAAAATACCGTCAGCGGTGCTGGTCGAAGAGCGTGGCGGCCTGAAGAGCAATTTGGGATCTTGCGTACCGAGGCTGCCTTGGGCGCGCAGCGCTTAGTGGCAGAGACCGCCGGCGCTGCGCCGGTTCTCACTCGCGATACCTGGGAGCATCTGATGCCGACCCGCCCCTATGCCATTCTTGAAGCGCCGTCCGCGCTGGGTCTGGCGACCGACGGCGTGGAGGACTTGCCCAGTCGGCTGCTGGAACTGGGCCTCGCCGACCGAATCCATGCGCGCCATGCCGGGCGGCTGGCCGTCCCGCCGAAAGACCCGAAGCCCGACCCTGCCACCCTGACGCTCAACGCCAACGCGATCGCGGCGTGGTCGCCCAAGCTCGCCAACGCGGTGGAGGAGGTGCTGGACGCAGGCGAATTCCCGGTGGTGCTGGGCGGCGACTGTACGATCGTGCTGGGCCCGATGCTCGCGCTGCGCCGGCGCGGCCGCTACGGCCTGTTCTTCATCGACGGCCACGCCGATTTCTTCCAGCCCGAGGCCGAGCCCAACGGCGAAGGCGCGTCCATGGACCTGGCCTTCGTCACCGGCTACGGGCCGGCGCTGCTGACCGACCTGGAGGGCCGCCGTCCGTTGGTGCGCTCCGAGGACGCTGTCGCCTTCGCTTTTCGCGATCACGAAGACCAGGCCGAATTCGGCAGCCAGCCCTTACCGGCGGAGCTCATGGCCTACGATCTCCATGCCGTCCGCCTCCTGGGCGTCGAAGCCGCTGCCCGGGCGGCCGTTGGCCACCTGACGCGGCCTGAGCTCGACGGCTTCTTCATCCATTTAGACGCCGATTGTCTCGACGATGCGATCATGCCGGCGGTCGATTTCCGCGTACCGGGCGGGCTGTCGTGGGACGAGCTATCGGCAGCGCTCCGGATCATCCTGGCAAGCGGCAAGGCGGTCGGGCTCGAGGTCGCCATCTACAATCCGCGCCTCGACGTCGACGGCAGCGCCGGCCGTGGCCTTGTTGATGTCCTGGCCGTAGCTCTCGGCACTTCCGCGCCCGCTTAAGGGGGCCGGGCTGCCCCGATGAGCTGCCAACTCATCAGTCGCCGCAGAGGTCGGACTCCCTGCCGTATTGTCCATCACGATGGACGGGTAAGGAGCCCCCGCAAGACCGTCTCCGTGATCGTCTTCGCAGCCAAATTGTAGTCAGCCACCTTTAGCTGGCTGACATGTAGCGCATCGCAGGCGAGAGCCTCGAACTCGGCATAGAACTGCGTCGCGGACCACAACAGAATGAACAGATGGCGCGCGTCGACTTTCTCTATCTTTCCGGCCATGGCCCAAATATCGATCACCCGGGCCTTCTCGGACGTGACGGTTCGCATATGATCGCGAGCCTCGGTCGAGAGATGTACAGCTCCCTGCAGTATCTCGTTTGCGAAAAGGCGCGTCTCTGCGGCATTCTCCCGGGCATGGTCCAGCTTCGCTCGAATGTAAGCCTCGATTGCCTCGCCGGGCTCACGATCGGCCGATATATGCCGAAACGCGTCGTCCCAACTATGGATGAGGCGATCGATGGCGGCATTGTAGATCTCCTCTTTCGACGAGAAGTAATAGTAGACATTGCCCTTCGGCAGCCCTGAGGCCTTCGCGATCTCAACGATGCGGGCACCATCAAGGCCCTTCCGCGAGAAGATCTCGACAGCCGCTGTCAGGATCTTGAGCACGTTCCTCGCTCTGATCGGCTCATCCGACGCGGCTTGCGACGGGTGCCCTTTTTCAGCGGAAGCACGGGGCGCGTTCAGTTCTTCTGCCATTGGTTATTCCGTTATTTTCATTGATTTTTTGCGCCTGGATGATCACCCGGGTCAACAGTTCGTTTTTGCTCAGAGACCTTTCAACCGGATTTTATGAGGCCTCGAGAATCGAAGCCCCACTAAAAAAGAAGTTGACAATCTGGTCAAGTTTTTTCATGAAAAGCTGACAAAACGGTCAGGTTCCTGGAGGAGCTGCCGCAGTCGACCACCTTGGAGAGGGTGCGAATGGCAATGTTGCTAAAGACCGCCATGGAGGAATTCCTTTCAGATTGGTCCGCCGATCTGAACGGACCCTGGCGTGCACTGATCAGGCATGCGGGGCCGGATATTGACGGGATCGCGGCCGAACTTGAGCTCGAGGTCTGGGAACCGATCTTTCCCGTCCGTCGCGGCAAGCACTTTCCGGGAATGCCTGCGGGCGCGCATTGCCTGAGAGCTTTCGACGGAATCGCCCCCGATGAGGTTCACTGTGTCGTTCTGGGCCAGGACCCCTACCCCGAACCCGGGTTTGCCACCGGACGGGCATTTGAAGCTGGAAACCTGGCGGGATGGCACGAGCTCGACAAGATGTTTTCAAAGAGCATCCGTGCCTACATGCAGATGATCCTGGCAGCGCGCACCGGTGACCTGTCCTATACCCGCAGCTTCGACGATTGGCCGAAGACACTTGCAGCCATGGAGAGCGGTGCAGCCGACATCGAGCAGCCGTCCGATATCGCGGACCGCTGGGTCTCGAAAGGCGTTCTCCTACTGAATGCCTCGCTGACGCTCACTCGCTTCAAGGTGGATGTGGATCCGCATCAGTCCAAGGGCCATCTCCGGCTCTGGCGTCCGCTGATCGTGGAAACCTTGCGCGCCCTTGCCTCGCGGGAAAAGCCGCTGGTATTCCTCGGGTTCGGCGACGCCGCCGCGGAAGCACTGGCAGAAGCGGGAATCGACGAGAACGCGGGCGGGCATCTTCGCTGCGTTCTGCGCGATCATCCCGCCCGCGCCGAAGCCGTCCTTTCCAGACCCAATCCATTCATTCTTTGCAACCGCTACCTGGAGGAGATGGGCTCTCGTCCCATCGCGTGGTGACCATGGCGGCAACGAAGACATTCGATTTCATCATCATCGGCGCCGGTTCGGCAGGCTGCGTTCTGGCAAACCGCCTGTCCGCCGATCCCGCCAACAAGGTGCTTCTGCTCGAGGCCGGCGGCAGGGATCTCAACCCGCTGTTCCGGCTGCCCATGCTGATGGGCAAGCTTTTCCATTCGGGCATCTACAACTGGCACTATCACACAGAGCCCGAGCCGCATCTGAACGGACGGTCGCTCTACTGGCCTCGTGGCAAGGTGCTCGGCGGCACATCCACCATCAACGGCATGATCTATGTTCGCGGAAACCGGCACGACTACGATCGCTGGGCGCAGATGGGCGCCACAGGATGGTCCTACGATGAGGTGTTGCCAGCGTTCCTCCGCTCGGAGACCCATGTGCAGCGCAATGGCGCCTATCACAACGCCGAAGGCGAACTGACCGTCTGCCGGGCGCGCGGCTGGAACAGCCTGCTCGATGTCTTTCACGAGGCAGGCGGACAGGCGGGATATCCTCACAACGATGATTTCAACGGCGAAGAGCAGGAAGGCTTCGGCCGTTATGACTTCACCATCGCGAAGGGCAAACGCTGCTCGGCAGCCTATGCGTTCCTGCGGCCGGCAAAGAAACGCCCGAATCTGACGATCATCACCCGCGCCCATACGAGGCGCATCCTCATCGAGAACGGCCAGGCTGTCGGCGTCGAGTTCAGCCGAAAAGGCAACATTTCGAGAGCCTATGCAGACCGCCAGGTGATCCTGTCGGCCGGCGTCGTCAACTCGCCGCAGATCCTCATGCTTTCGGGGATCGGCGCTGCCGACGAGCTCGCGCAGCATGACATCCCTGTCGTCCAGGATCTTCCTGGTGTCGGCAAGAACCTTCAGGATCATGTCGATTGCGTCATGGCCTATGAATGCCGGGAGCCGGTCACGCTCTATTCGGACCTACGCGCCGACAAGCTCACCTGGTCGGTGATCCAGGGCATGCTGTTCGGTGAAGGCATCGCCACGACTTTCCCCTACGAAGCCGGGGCCTTCGTCAAGTCGCGCACCGATCTGGCCGCGCCTGACATCCAGCTTCACTTCATGCCGGCGCTCGAAAAGACGGCGAACCTGCATTTTCCAAACCCGTTCAAGAAAGAGCGGGTGGAGGCCAACCATGGCTTCTCGTTGCGCGTCGGCCCGGTCAATCCCGAGAGCCGCGGCGAGATCAGGCTGCGCTCGGCCGATCCGATGGACCGGCCGCGCATCAACGCGAACTACCTGCAAACCGAGTTTGACATTCGCACGATGATCAACGCGATCCGCATGACGCGCGACATCATCAAGCAGAAGGCTTTCGAAAAATATCGCGGCAAGGAGCTCGCCCCGGGTCCGGCCGTCGAAAGCGATGCCGAAATGGTCAAGTGGCTGCGTACCAATGCCATGACGACCTTCCATCCGGTCGGCACCTGCAAGATGGGCAACGACCCGATGGCCGTGGTCGACGCCCGACTGAAAGTTCACGGCATCGAGGGCCTGCGCGTAGCGGACGCCTCGATCATGCCAATCATTTCCAGCGGCAACACGAACGCGCCGTCGATCATGATCGGGGAGCGAGCCGCCGAATTCATTCTCGACGAGGCATCCAGATGATCGTGGAACATCGCACGTACACCTTTCGGCCGGGAACAGTCGATGGCTGGCTGAAGAAATACGAGACCGAGGGTCTGCCGATCCAGAAGCGGCATCTCAACACCTTTCTCGGACTCTATGTCAGCGAGATCGGCCGCCTGCACACGACGGTCCTGATGTGGCGTTATGACAGCCTCGCCGACCGCGAGACGCGGCGGGCAGCCATGTATGCCGACCCGGAATGGCAGGCGTTCATCTCCGGCGTCTGGTCTCTCGGCGCCATTCAGAGCCAGGACGTGATGATCATGAATCCGGCGCCGTTTTCTCCCGGCGCCTGAGGAAGAGGATGCAAACCTTGCATCCCGATGACGACCGGGCGGCGAAAGAAGCCACCCCAATAAGAAGTTGCAGATATCGAACCTCTAGAGCAAGGAAAAGGGAACATGACCAACAAGACTTCAAATGAAATGAATGTGCTGCACCGGCCGGTCGGCCGCCGCAGCCTCCTCAAGGCCTCGGCAGGATTGGCTGCCTTCACAATGGCGGGCGGCCTGCTGACAGCTGCCGCGCACGCTTCGGGCGGCCTCGTGGCGCTGGTTCACACGCAGGCGGCAGGCGATGCCGGTCCGGTGGACTCGATGATTGCCAAGCTCAAGCAGCTCTCCGAGGAGCAAGGCTTCCAGTATCGCGCGGTATACGCTCAGGACCCGGCGACCTACGAGACCATTTTCCGTACGCTGGGCGATGCTGGTGCGGCAGTGATCGTCTCGACCTTCAACGAGGTCGCGGAACCCTTCAAGGCGCTCGCTCCCTCCTATCCCAATACCAAGTGGATCCAGCTGTTTGCAGATCCCTTCGAGCCGG
Organism: Mesorhizobium sp. M6A.T.Cr.TU.017.01.1.1; assembly: GCF_004023115.1. Taxonomy (NCBI): domain Bacteria; kingdom Pseudomonadati; phylum Pseudomonadota; class Alphaproteobacteria; order Hyphomicrobiales; family Phyllobacteriaceae; genus Mesorhizobium; species Mesorhizobium sp. M6A.T.Cr.TU.017.01.1.1. Next base: position 3,103 of record NZ_RZTA01000005.1, on the reverse strand, counting down.
CGATCCCGAATGTCGTCACCGTTTCCTATGATTACTATCTGGGGTGCTATCTCTCCGGCATTTTCGCCGCGCGTGTGAGCAAAGCAGGAAAGCTCGGCTTCATCGGTGGTGTTTCCATTCCGCCGATCAATGCCGACTACAATGCGTTCAAGGCAGGCGCCCAGTCCGTGCGTCCAGACGTATCCGTCGCCATTGCATTCGCGGGCTCTTTCCAGGACCCGGCCAAGGGCCAGGAAATCGCCACGCAGATGTACTCGAGCGGTATCGACTTCATCCAGACCGACGCCGCGGCAACCGACTTCGGCATCATCGCCGCCGCAAACGAGGCGGAAGGCCGCCTGGTGAGCGTGCTCGACCCGGCCCAGTTCCCGCAGGGGCCAAAGTCCGTGATCTCGATCGTCGGCCTCGACTTCGGCACCTCGCTTTACAACGAGGTCACGAAGGCACTCGGCAGCGATTTTTCCGGTGGCACACATGAGCATACCGGCCTTGGAACAGGCGTCATCGACTTCATTCCGTCGCCCCTCTTCACGCAGCAGGGACCGGCTGACATCATCGCCAAAGGCAAGGAGGCAGGGGCAGAAATAGCGGCGGCGCGCGCAGCGATCCTCGATGGGTCGCTGAAGGTGCCGTTCAATACGAGCCTCTGACCTTCGACTGGATCATGCTGCGGTGACCGAGGACAGATCCCCCATATTTGAATGCCGCAATGTGACCGTGCGCTACGGTCACATTGTCGCGCTCTCCGATGTCGGAGCAGTCTTCGAACGGGGCATGATCCACGCCGTGGTCGGCCAAAACGGCGCGGGCAAGACGACTTTTGCCCGAGTCCTGGCCGGTCTCGTGCGCCCTGCATCGGGCGAGCTCAAAATCGACGGCCGCCCGCTTGCGGGTGGAAACGTGAGGGATGCCCGGCGTTCGGGCGTCGAACTCGTCCACCAGAGTTTTGCCCTTCCCCCCTCTTTCACGGTTGCCGAAGCCATGCAGTTCGGCGCGGAAGGTGGAGGGCTATTCACAAAGGCAGCCCTCGAAAAGCGGTGGCAGCATCATCTCGATGCGCTCCATGTGAAGGTGAAGGCCAAGCAGCGTATCCGCGACCTGCCGGTGGAAACCCAGCAGAGTGTTGAAATCGCCAGAGCCCTCGTCTCGGATGCGAAGCTCCTCATCCTGGATGAGCCGACCGCGGTCCTGTCTCCCGAAGGCGCTGAGAAGCTTTTCGATCGGGTCCGACGTCTCAAGGAGCGCGGCGTCACGGTCATCCTCATCCTGCACAAGATACGGGAGGTTCTGGCGATTGCGGATACGGTGACGGTTCTGCGCGGCGGAAAGCTCGTCGACGGACCGCTGTCCTGCGACGGGATTGATGCGGATCGGCTGGCCGAGCTTATCATCGGGCCAGCCGCCGCCCGCAACCTCAGCTCGGACGACAAGGCGGCTTTGACAGGCGCAGCAGTGATCACCCATGCCGAACAGCATGTTGCGGACACCGATGCTGCCGCCCCGGTCCTCAAGATGCGCGCCGTTTCCACGCGGCGCGATCCCGAAGGCCCGGCGCTCGACGAGATCAGCCTCGAGGTTCGCCCCGGGGAAATCGTCGGCGTGGCCGGCGTCGAGGGCAACGGGCAGAGAACGCTTGTGCGCGCGATCTCGGCACTGGCTGATGTCGTCAGCGGCGATATCTCCATCGACAGGATGGACGTGACCCGCGCACCACTCGCTGCACGACGAGCGGCCGGACTGCGCGTCATTCCCTTCGAACGGAATGTCGAAGGCCTTAGCCTGACCAGCTCTCTTTGGGAAAACTGGTCGGCGCGCGGTCTCCTTCAGAGACCGCTCCTGTCCGCCATCAGCCCCTCTGCTCTGCGCAAGCAATGCGATACCGCCCTCAAGCAATGGGATGTCCGCTATTCCGATGTCGGTCAGCGGGCCGGCTCGCTATCGGGCGGGAACGCCCAGAAGGTGATCCTGTCGCGTGAGATGGACGAAAACGCCCGCCTTATTCTTGCGGCGCAGCCCACGCGAGGTCTCGATATCGGCGCAACGTCGTTCGTATGGCAATCGATGCTCGATGCGCGGGCGCGCGGTTGCGGCCTGCTGTTCATCTCTTCGGATCTCGACGAGATCTTCGATATCTCGGACCGCGTCGTTGTCATGCTGTCCGGGCGCATCGTCGCCGAGTTCCGTCCACCCTATGACATCACAGCCGTCGGCGCAGCCATGACAGGAGTGCTCGGATGATCGATCGGTTCGTCTCCGTTTTCCGCGCGCTGATCTTCATCCTGATCGCCCTTGCGCTTTGCGGGGTTATCTTTCAGGCCGCCGGCTATTCGGCGCCCCTGATGTTCCAGTCGATCGCCGATGGCGCTTTCCTCAGACCCGGCGCCCTGCAACAGGCACTTCGTTGGGGGCTTCCCCTGTTCATCACGGCTGTCGGCGTGGCCGTCTCCTTCCGGGCGGGCTACTTCAACATCGGCGCCCAGGGCCAGTTCTACATGGGAGCCATCGCGGCCGCGTTCATGGCCGAATGGCTTGACGGCGCACCGGCGCCGATCCTCATGACCGCCTGCTTCTTCGCCGGCATGTCGGGTGGTGCGTTGTGGGCTTTCTGGCCCGGGCTCCTGCGGCTGAAATCCGGCGCGGACGAGGTGATCACCACGCTTATGGGCAATTTCATTGCCGGTCTGGTGCTGCTTTATGTGACGGCCGGACCGCTCAAGGACCCATCGGGCACCGGGCAGCAGGCGTCAAGCCGCCCGCTCGACAGCGCTTACCGGATCAGCGACTCGCTCGGATTGTCTCCGACGATCATCGCCATCGCCGTTCTGGTCGGCCTGGCAATGTGGTTTCTGGTCAACAGAACCGCCTTCGGCGTGCTCTCTGGCCTTGCCGGTCGCAATCCGACGATGGTCGAGTGGCAGGGCGCGAAGACATGGCGCATCGGGCTCGCAAGTTTCCTGCTCAGCGGCGCGCTCGCCGGTCTTGCCGGCACGATAGAGTTCATGGGCCCCAACGGACGACTGACCGGCGGTTTCCTGCCGGGCCACGGCTTCACCGCAATCCTGATCGCACTCGTCGCCAACTTCTCCGTCGTCGGCACGGCTAT
>NZ_RZTA01000059.1:35874-37107 GCF_004023115.1 Mesorhizobium sp. M6A.T.Cr.TU.017.01.1.1 | reverse complement strand
TCCGCCAGACTCAACTGACCCAAAACACGATCCGCCATCCCGAATCTCCCTGCTCCAACCTTCACCACAGAATCACCGTTCGGCTTCTGTGCAAAGGTCCCACAGGGGGAGAAGGAAGAAGAGGCGCGGCCAAAACCTCTCAGAACTCTATGCCTTGCTGCGCCTTCACGCCGGCGGAAAAGTGATGCTTGGTCACGCCCATCTCGGTGACCAGATCGGCCGCCTCGACCAGCGCCGGCTTGGCGTTGCGGCCAGTGACGACGACATGCAGACCCTCGCGGCGCCCTTTCAGCGCCGCCACCACCTTGTCCAGATCGAGATAGTCGTAGCGCAGCGCAATGTTCAGCTCGTCGAGCACCAGGAGGCTGATCGACGGATCGGCCATCAGCTCGAGCACCTTGGCCCAGGCGGCCTCGGCGGCAGCGATGTCGCGCTTCAGATCCTGAGTCTCCCAGGTAAAACCCTCGCCCATCGTGTGCCAAACGACCCGATCGCCGAAAACGGCAAAGGCGTCCTTCTCGCCGGTGTGCCATTTGCCCTTGATGAACTGGACGACGCCGACGCGCTTGCCGTAGCCGAGCATCCTCAGCGCCAGCCCGAAGGCAGCGGTGGTCTTGCCCTTGCCGGGGCCGGTGTTGACGATCAGCAGCCCCTTCTCGACCGTCTTTGCCGCGACCTCGGCGTCCTGCACCGCCTTGCGCTTGGCCATCTTGGCGCGGTGGCGTTCTTCGTCCTTGGGTTCGATAGTATCAGCCATGTCACTTCACCTTCAGCGGCAGTCCCGCCACCATCATCAGCACCGTATCGGCTATCGTCGCGACCTGCTGGTTGAGCCGGCCGGCGGCATCGCGAAACCGACGGGCGAGCGCATTGTCCGGCACGATGCCCTGGCCGACCTCGTTGGAGACCACGAGCCATGGCCCGCGCGGTCGCGACAACACATCGGCCAGCCCCCGGCATTCAGCCTCAATGTCATGTTCGGCCAGCATATGGTTGGTCAGCCACAGCGTCAGGCAGTCGATCAGGACAGGCCGGCCGTCAGGCAGGGCCTCGATCGCGCCGACGAGATCGAGCGGCGCATCGATGGTCGTCCAGCCCTCGCCGCGCCGCGATCGGTGCAGCGCGATGCGCTCGCGCATCTCGTCGTCATAGGCTTGCGCCGTGGCGATGTATGTCCACGGCGCCGGACAGGCCGTCACCAATCTTTCGGCATGCGCGCTCTTGCCGGGGCGC
>NZ_RZTA01000059.1:0-35864 GCF_004023115.1 Mesorhizobium sp. M6A.T.Cr.TU.017.01.1.1 | reverse complement strand
ACCACCGCCGATGACCAGCGTCAGCGTCCCGCCGGAAGCAACGCGATCAGGCAAAGCTGTCGCGCAGGCTCGTCGCCGTGCCGGTCAAGCGGCCACGCACCACGCCGACGACGGCGCCGAGCACCAGCCAGAACACCAGATTGGTCAGCGTCACCGCCACCACGAACTGGTGATGCAGACCTTCCGGGATCGGCGACTCGAAATTGTCGGGCTGCGGCGCGCCGACGATATGCGGCGCCACGATCAACGCCACTGCAAGCAGCGCCAGCGGCAGCGACTTGCGGAAGGCAAGCAGGCCGAGACCGGCCGCTGTCGCCACCACTGTCGCCATCCACCAGATCTGGCGCTGGGCGAGATCGGCGGCCGGCATCGCCGGCAGTTCGGGCGGCAGGCCAAGGTTCGGAGCCAGCGTGAACACGGCAAAGCCAGCGAGCCCCCAGAACAGGCCCTGACGCCAATTGCCGATGCCGCCGGCAAACTCCGAAGCGGCGACCAGGATCAGAGCAAAGCCGATGCCGGTAACGACATTGGCAGCGATATTGAAGACGAAACGCTCGAAGCCATCGGCCGGCGCCCAGCCTTCGTCTTCCGGAGCGGCAGCTTCAGCCGGTGCGGCGCTGCTCATAGCAGTCGTGCTCATTGCGTTTTCGGCAGGTGCTATCGGCGCCGCGGCATGGTCATGCGCGTGGCCGCCGCCGGCCTGCTCGTAGACTTCCGCCTTCAGGATGAGCGGCACGGTGGCATAGGCCTGCATGCAGGCGAGGACGACGCCGGCCACAAGCCCTGCGATCGCCGCGATGAACACGACGTTGCGAAACAATGTCATGATGTCAGCCCCTCGTCAGTGGCAGGGAAACGCCATCGAATGGCGATAGTCGTGAGCGGCATTGTGGACCGCATCGATATGCGAGAAGCCGACAAAGCCCATGACGAAAATGCCGAGAAATGCAGCAAGCGCCAGCTGCAAGAAGCGCGACTGCGAGGAGACGGAAGCGCCGAGCGAGACGGAAGCGGTATTCATGTCTTGTCCTTTCGCCCTCCACCCGAGGGCATAGAAGTCAGTTCTCCTGTCGCCGGCAGGTCTCCTGGCTCGCGGATCAGCGCCCTTCCCCACCTTCCCGAAGAAACTCTTCAGTGGCATATGGAGAGGACTACCGCACACAGTTGCGGGGGCAGCCACGGCATTGGGCAAATTTTGCCCTCACCGCATTCCCTCTTGGTTCCAAAGGAACCGACGACGGCTGCGACTATAGGCAGAATCGTAACGCCCGGCAAACCAAATTCCGCCAGCTACCAGCGCGAATGCGCCGTCTTGGCAGGCCAGCCAGCCGGCGCCGTGATTGACAATTTTCGCGGCCGGGTGTCGGCTGGAGCATCACAGGAAGCCGGTCATGCAACCCAGCCCGAGCGAGCACGATCCCTATAACGGTTTGACGCGACTTGAACCGACGCTGCCGTCGTCGGCGTACTGGGACATCGACGCCCATCAGCGCGATCTCGACGCCATCTGGTATCGAAGCTGGCTGCTCGTCTGCCGCGAGGCCGACCTTGCCCAGCCGCTGGCGTTCAGGACGTTCCGTGTCGGCACGCAGGAGATCGTCGTGCTGCGCGACGAGACCGGCGAGCTGCGCGCCTTCCATAACACCTGCCGGCATCGCGGCTCGCAGCTCTGCCAGGCGAGCGAAGGACGGCTGAAGGCGCGGCTCATCACCTGTCCCTATCACGCCTGGTCCTATTCGCTGCGTGGCGATCTCGTGCGCGTGCCGTCGAAATCGCTACCTGAAGGCTTCGACAAGGCCGATCATTCGCTCTATCGGGTCGCACTGTCGGTGTGGCGCGGTTTCGTCTTCGTCAATCTCAGGGAAGACGCCGCCGGTTCGGCCGAAACATCCTTCGATCCCGCATCCGGCAATCTCGCCAACTGGCCGCTGGAGACGCTGGTGTCGGGGCCATGTGCTGCGCAAGGTGATGGACTGCAACTGGAAGATTTTCTGGGAGAACTTCAACGAGTGCCTGCATTGCCCGGGCGTTCACAAGGACCTGTCTCGGCTGGTGCCGATCTATGGCCGCGGCCTGATGGGGCGGCACGACGACCCGGAATGGGCCCGTCACGCCGACAATGACGCGCCGGAGTTTTCCGGTGGCCTGCGGGCCGGAGCCGAGACCTGGTCGCGCGACGGGCGCGTCCACGGCCCGGTCTTTCCCGAGCTGACGTCCGCCGAGCGTACCGCCGGGCAGACCTATGCCACCAATTTGCCGTCGATGTTCATCGTCGGCCATGTCGATTATGTCCGCACCGTGCTGCTGGTGCCGCTCGGCCCGGAGCAGACCGAACTGACCGCCGAATGGCTTTTTTCGCCCGAAGCGCTCGCCGATCCAACGGCTGATATCGACAACATCGTCGCCTTCGGCAGGCAGGTGCTGGAGGAAGACGCGGATATCTGCGAGGTCAACCAGAAGGGCCTGCGCTCGATGCGCCACGAGGCGGGCGTTCTGATGCCCGAGGAATATGAATTGCACCGCTTCCACAACTGGGTGCGCGAACGCCACACAGCGCTTTCACCGACGCCCTGAACATCTGAGAGGTTTGGCCCGCCTTCTTTTGTCCGGGGCAACCGTGATAGTCGTCTTGCAGTGCTGAATCAGATTGCGAGACCATGAGCATCCTTACGCCAATCGCCCCCGTTCAGGATCAATCGAAGACGAAGCGCATTATCGCCATCGACGTCGCACGCGGCATCGCCTTGCTTGCCATGGCGAGCTACCATTTCACCTGGGATCTCGAATTCTTCGGCTACACCGATCCCGGCCTGACCGCCTTCGGCTGGTGGAAGTTCTTCGCGCGCTGCATCGCTTCGACCTTCCTGTTTCTGGTTGGCGTCAGCCTGTTCCTCGCCCATGGCAAACAGATCCGCTGGAACGGCTTCTGGAAACGCTTCGCCATGGTCGCCGGGGCGGCGCTCGCCATATCGGCCGCCACAAGGTTTGCCACGCCCGACAGCTTCATCTTCTTCGGCATCCTGCACGAGATCGCGCTGGCCAGCCTGCTCGGCCTGGCGTTTCTGCGGCTGCCGGCGCTGCTGACGCTTGTCGTCGCGGCTTTCGTCATCACCGCTCCGCTCTATCTCAGGTCCGGGATCTTCGACCATCCGGCCCTGTGGTGGGTCGGCCTGTCGGCAACCAATCCACGCTCCAACGATTATGTCCCGCTGTTGCCGTGGTTCGGCGCCGTGCTTGCGGGCATCGCGGCGGCAAAGCTCAGCTCCGCCTCCGGCATGCTGACGCGGCTGGCGAGCGTCACGCCTGCCCGCTGGACAAATCCGCTGGTCTTTATCGGCCGGCACAGCCTCGCCTTCTATCTGATCCACCAGCCGGTGCTGATCGGCTCGGTCTGGCTGTTTTCGCAGATCATGCCGGCACCGGTCGAAACCAGGCAGGTGAGCTTCCTGAAAGAATGCCAGATGTCGTGCGAGCAATCGCGCGACACGGAGTTCTGCTCCAGCTATTGTGTGTGCATGCTCGATACGCTCGAGGGCGAGGCCACGCTTGATCGGCTCTACAGCAACGACCAGGCTGCAGACTGGAAGGCACATCTCGACGAGCTCGCCGGCGCCTGCACAGCCAAAGCCGACAGCACTTTGATGGAGGGAGGAGCACAATGACCGACCATCAGCCTAAACCGGGGCAGCCTAAACCGGGGTTTATACCGTGGCCGCCACTGATCTATCTCGCAGCCATCGCCGTCAGCATCGCGCTTGGCTTGCTCTATCCGCTTCCATGGATCGGCGGCCTTCTAGGCGACATCCTGTTCGCGGCCGGCTGGGTGGCATTGTTCGGCGTCGTCGCACTCTGGTTCACGGCGATCCGCACCATGATCCGGGCAAAGACGACGCTCCACCCAAACGCCGTGCCGGACCACCTGGTCACATCAGGCCCTTTCGCCGTCAGCCGCAACCCGATTTATCTGGCCAACACGCTGCTGCTGATCGGCGTGGCCCTTGTCTCGGGGATTGTATGGTTCCTGCCGCTGGCGATCATCGCGGCCTTCGCAACGCAGAAGATGGCGATCGAAGGCGAGGAGAAAGTCCTGGCGACGAAATTCGGCAAGAAATACCGGGATTACGCGAAAAAGGTGCGGCGCTGGATTTGAGGCGTGCGGCAAAGGCCACTCAAGTGTTGACGCCGAGCTCCACCAGTCGCTCGACGCAGGATTCCTCAGCCTGGTCGAGCTCGGCCAGGGTCTCTTCGAGGTCCCGGCGCTTCTGGCGCAGATCCTCTCGCTTTTCCTCGATGCGCTTGATCATCAGATTGAGTTGACCGACCTCCCCGGGCGGCTCCTTGTACATCTGGATGATTTCGCGGATTTCGTTGATCGAAAAGCCGAGCCTCTTGCCGCGCATGATCTGGCGGATGAGATGCCGGTCCGACGGGCGAAACAGCCGCGTGCGGCCGCGCCGTACCGGCTGCACCAGCCCCTCGTCCTCATAGAAGCGCAGCGTCCGCGTCGAAACATCGAATTCGCGGGTCAGTTCTGTGATCGAATAATATTCCCGCATCATCACTCCAAATGCCCGGAAAGCGGCGCGATCACCCATCATGCGGCGATGCCCTTCATTCACAAAAGCCGCTCGTCCCGTACCGGAATCGATCGGTTGGCTCTCCGTCAAAACTTCGCACGCAACTTACGTAAAAGTCAATTGAAGTGCCTTATCCGGCTCCGGCGCCCAGATGCAGCCACCAGGTTGCAAGGCTAAGGAAGGCGAGGAAACCGATAACGTCGGTAATCATCGTCGTGAAGATTGATGACGAAATCGCCGGATCGGCGCCGAGCCTGTCGAGGAACAGCGGAATCAGAATGCCGCCGAGTGCCACGGCCAGCATGTTCACGATCATCGCCACGGCAATGACGAAACCGAGGTCGGGATTGTGAAACCAGAGGCCGGCGACCAGCCCGAGGATCGCCGCAATGACCATGCCATTCAGCAAGCCGACCACAACCTCGCGGCGAATGACGCGACCGGCATTGTAGATATCGAGGTCACGTGTGGCGAGCGCGCGCACGGTCACTGTCATCGTCTGCGTGCCGGCATTGCCGCCCAGCGAGGCGACAATCGGCATCAGTGCGGCAAGTGCGACCATTTCCTCGATCGTCGCGCCGAACATACTGATCACCGAGGCCGAGATGAAGGCCGTCCCGAGGTTGACCAGCAGCCACGGAACGCGCGAGCGCGAGGTCGAGAAAATGCTGTCCGAGAGTTCTTCGTCGCCGACACCACCCATGCGCAGCAGATCCTCCTCTGCTTCCTGCTGGATGACGTCGACGACATCGTCGATCGTCAGCACGCCGACCAGCCGGTCATTCTCGTCGACGACGGCGGCGGAGAGAAGGTCGTATTGCTCGAATTCGCGCGCCGCCTCTTCCTGGTCCATCTTGGCCGGAATGGCGTGCCTGGTCTCATGCATGACCTCTTCGACCTTGACCGAACGCTTGGTGCGCAGGATCTGGTCGAGGTCGATGGCACCGAGCAGCTTGAAGCTCGGATCGATGACGAAGATCTGGCTGAAGCGGTCGGGAAGGTTCTGGTCCTCGCGCATGTAGTCGATGGTCTGGCCGATCGTCCAGAACGGCGGCACCGCGACGAACTCCGTCTGCATGCGGCGGCCGGCGGTCTCTTCGGGATAGGCGAGCGAGCGGCGCAGCCTGATCCGCTCGGTGAACGGCAGTTGCGACAGGATCTCGTCCTGGTCTTCCTTTTCGAGATCCTCGAGGATGTAGACCGCGTCGTCGGAATCGAGGTCCTGCACCCCCTGGGCGATCTGCGCGTTGGGCAGATTGTCAACGATGTCGCGGCGTATCGCCTCGTCGACCTCGGTCAGCGCGGAAAAGTCGAAGTCGGCGCCCAACAATTCGACCAGCGCGCGGCGCTGTTCGGGATGAAGCGCCTCGAGCAGATCGCCGAGTTCCGATTGGTGCAGGTCGTCGACTTCACGCTTCAGCGTCAGCGTGTCGCGATCGGCGATCGCTGCGCCGATCTGGGCAAGGAACGAGGACAGAATGGCGCCGTCCTCGCCATAGATGTCGGCGTGGCTGTCTTCAGCGGCCCTGGCGCCGGTCGTCTTTTCGTCCTGGCCTTCCACCAGCGCCTCCCGCCATCAGGATTCCGGAAAAGGTGCCCGTCAGGTCTAGAGCATCGAGCCCAAAAGTGGAAACCGGTTTTGGCAAAATCCGATGCCCAAACACAAAGATAGAGCGGCGGCACGTCTAGACTTGATAGTCCGCCGCTCTATGACGCAACGCGCGGGAATATCAAACGAAAATGCGCCCTGTCCTGCAGGGAGGCGAAGGCTGATGCGACTTGGATTAGCGGACGGGCGATCGTTTACTCCTGATCGTCCGAAGCAGGAACGGATCGATCATCTGGCATTATCGTTCTCTCGTAGGCGCCAAGATGAAACCACGATTGCGCAACAAAACTTAACATCACTTCACGCATGCGGCCACTTTCATCTGAAATGGTGAGAGCATCGGGGGCTTATCGCCTCGCTATACTGGAGCACGCATGTTCGCCAAAATGGACTCTGGAATATTTGCCGGCCGGGCTTCTCTTGCAGCGATGGCCATCCTGTTTTCAACGCATCCGGGAACAGCACTTGCTGCCGACGCCATTGCCGTGAATTCAGACGATTTCCTCCCGCCGCCCGAACCTTCCCGTTTCGGGCGCATCGAGCAAAAACTGGCCGACTGGCATGTTGTCGTAGGCGGCGGCGCGATCATCGTTCCAAAATACGAGGGCAGCGACGAGTTCAAGATCATGCCGGTGCCCTTTGTCACGGCGACATTCCGCGACGTGGTAACGATCGATCCGACAGGCGCCGACATTGCAATCTATAAACAAGACCGGTTCGCATTCAGCGCGCGGCTTGGTTATGAAATGGGCCGCGATGAAGACGATGCCGACCGTCTGCGCGGGCTGGGAGACATCGGCATGGGCGCCACCGTCGGCGGGAAGGCCGCCGTGAATTTCGGCCCGGCTGAAATCTTTGCGCAAGTGGACAAGACCATCGGCGGCAGCGATGGCCTAGTGGGTGAGGTCGGGATCGAGGTCAGCCAGCCGCTGTCCCAATCATTGATGATTGGCGCCCGCGCTTCCGCCGTCTTCGCCGACGAAAATCATATGCAGGCCTATTTCGGCGTCACGCCGGAACAATCGGCTCGCTCTGGGCTGGCGCGCTATGATGCCGGCGCCGGGTTGAAGCGCGCCGATTTTTCGGTCTCCGCCACATATATGCTCAACCAGAACTGGATGGTGCGCGGCGAAGCGGGAATCGGCGTTCTCGTGGGTGACGCCGCCGACAGTCCGATCGTCGTCGAAAAGATCCAGCCTTCAGGCATGCTTCTCGTCGGATATCGGTTCTAACCGCCCACACAGGTTACCAGTCCAGGCAATGGCAAACGTCGCACGGCACCAGGGCGATTTGAACGCCGAGTCCAAATCGACAAGGCAAGTTTGGCGCATCCTCATTGTCGAAGACGATGTCGAGATCGCGCGCATGCTGGGCGAGACGCTCACTGAAAACAGCATGATCGTGGAAATAGCCGAGAGCGGCGTCCGGATGGACGCCGCGCTTCGCAACCAGAAATTCGATCTCATCGTGCTCGATGTCATGCTCCCCGGTGAAAACGGCCTCAGCATCTGCCGCCGTCTTCGCGCGCAAACGAACGTTCCGATCCTGATGCTGACCGCGCTTGGCGAAGAAATCGACCGTATCTTCGGACTGGAGATCGGCGCTGACGACTACGTGACGAAACCGTTCAGCGCGCGCGAGCTGACGGCCAGGATACGGGCGTTGCTGCGCCGGACGGCCTACGCTCCCGAAGAGCGGGATTGGTCGAAGGCGCTTCTCTTCAACGGCTGGCGCCTCGACCCTATCCGTCGGCAATTGCATGATCCGAGCAATGCGCGGGTTTCGACTACGACGCATGAATTCGACCTGCTGCTCGCCTTCTGCCGCAACGCCGGCCGAGTTCTGTCGCGCGAGGAGCTTCTCGGCGTCACTCATGCCGGGCTCGCCGGACCGATCGAGCGAAGCGTCGACGTCCATGTCAGCCGCATCCGCCAGAAGATCGAAAAGGACGCGCGCGATCCGGTGCTTCTCAAAACTGTTCGGCTGGGTGGCTACATCTTCACCGCGACGGTGGAGGAAGCATGAGGAATTTCATCCGTCGCAGCCTGCCGCAGTCAGTGCGTGGGCAACTTGCGGCAATCATTCTCGTCGCGGTATTTGTGATCCTGTCCACCGGATCGGTCATCGAAAGTTTTACCAGGAATATCGACCTGCCGGTCATCGACGACAGCGTCGTGCGAGCCAGCGTGATTGCCGGCCTGTTGCGCAAAGCACCAGCGACAGCTCGTAACGAGATCCTCGCAGCGACGGCTCGTGCGGGCCTGGATTTCAGGATAATTTCGAAGGAAAAGACCGACAGTATTCCATATTCTTATCTGCAATGGCGAAACATCGAATGGCTTCTTGGGGTCGAAGACAGGCCGATTGACGGGCGATGGCTGACCATCGACGGTCAATCCGCGTTTGTCATCGGCCTGGATCGGCAGACCATCCTCGCTCATTTCGGAGTGCCCGATACCTTACTGACCTCAGACCTCGTCCATTCCTTGTTCTACAAGTTTATGGCTTTCATCGCCTTGCCCACCCTGATCTGGCTGTTTGCGGTGTGGGCCGTGACGGATCCATTGAAACGCATCTCGACGGCTGTCGGTTCGGCCGAGATCGAGAATGGCGACGAGCTTTTCGTCGAACGCGGCTCCATCGAAATGGTCGGCCTGGCGCGCGCGCTGAACAGGATGAGAACACGCATCCGGACCATGATCGAAAACCGCACACGCATGTTGCGCAGCGTCAGCCACGATCTGCGCACGCCTTTGACGCGGCTGCGGCTTCGCGCCGAGCGCATGGACGATGGGCTCATCCGAACCGCGATGCTGTCCGATATCCAGCATATTGAAGATCTGGTCGACGAGACCTTGACCTATCTGCGCAACGACGTCTCGACAGAGAAGCTGCAGCGCGCCGACATTGCCAGCGTGCTGCAAACCGTCTGCGCCGAATTTTCGGACGTCGGGTTTCCGGTCTCATATTCCGGGCCGGACCGGCTTCTGGGCTGGTGCAAACCCAATGCATTGGCGCGGGCGATCACCAATCTCTGCGACAACGGCGTCAGGTTCGCCGGCAACGTCACCGTCGCATTGACGCAGACCGATACAGCGGCGCGCATCGCGGTCGTCGATGATGGGCCGGGCATTCCGACACTCGCGCGCGCCCGCGTCTTCGAACCGTTCTTCAAGGAGGACACGTCGCGCGGTGGTACGTCGAAGCATGGCTTCGGTCTGGGTCTGTCGATCGTTGCGGACATCATCCAGGGGCACGGCGGCAAGATCGAATTGCAGGACAACCAGCCAACCGGGCTCGTCGTTACCGTCGATCTGCCGAATGAATCAAATGTCCAGCCGTCATAAGACGGCCCGCCCCGAGAGGACACGGTGTGTTGGACCAGGGCAGCAAAATTGGGTCTCTCAATATTTGCCGATGAGGGCTGGAAACCCTATATAGCTGAACCTGCGCTTGCGTCGACTGCGGGCGTGCGGAGATCAATCGTAGAGAAGGATACAGATGCCGAACGACAACTCGGATGCGGCGATACCTAGAATTGCTCTTATTTCAACCCATGGCTACGTTGCAGCCAACCCACCACTGGGCGCGGCCGATACCGGCGGACAGGTGGTCTACGTCCTGGAACTGGCCAAAAAGCTGGCCCAATTGGGCTATGCTGTCGATATTTGGACGCGACGATTTGAAGACCAACCTCCTATCGATGAAGTGGCCGACGGGGTTCGTGTTCTGCGTGTCGCCTGTGGCGGACCCGATTTTATTCCGAAGGAATATCTCCACCGCCACCTTCTCGAATGGTGTGAAAACGCGCTGCGCCTAATTCGCAGGGAAAACCTCTCCTACGACTTCATCAACAGTCACTACTGGGATGCGGGTGTGGCGGGGCAACGACTGTCGGAGGCGCTCACTATCCCGCACATCCATACGCCGCATTCTCTCGGCATATGGAAACAGCGCCAGATGAAGACGGACTACCCAGACAAGGCCGATACATTCGAAGCCGAATTCAATTTCACCGAGCGCATAAAGCACGAGACAATCATCTATCGAAGCTGCGCCATGGTGATTGCAACAACGCCGCCGCAGGTGGACATGCTGGTCGAGGACTACAGCCTCGAGCGCGACCGCGTGCACATGATCCCGCCCGGTTACGACGACAACCGGTTCTTCCCCGTCAGCGAGGCGTCTCGCCGGCTGATCCGCCACCGGCTCGGTTTCGAGGGACGAACGATCCTGGCGCTCGGCCGGCTCGCCACCAATAAGGGCTATGACCTGCTGATCGATGCGTTTTCCGTGGTGGCGCCGCGTGTGCCAGATGCGGTCCTGAGGCTCGCCGTCGGCGGCGAGAACATGGACGAGCAGGAACAGAAGATCCTGAACCAGCTCAAGGAACAGGTTGAACAGCTAGGCTTGCAGGATCGTGTCGTCTTCTCCGGCTATGTTGCCGACGAGGATCTGGCCGACACCTATCGTGCGGCGGACATGTTCGTGCTGTCGAGCCGCTACGAGCCGTTCGGCATGACCGCGATCGAGGCAATGGCCTGCGGAACGCCCACCGTGGTTACGATCCATGGCGGCCTCTATCGCGGGATCAGCTATGGCCGGCACGCGCTCTTCGGTGATCCGTTCGACAAGGAAGACCTCGGCATCACGATCGTCAAACCTATGAAGCACCCGCGCCTCTACGGCCGGCTGGGCCGCATGGGTGCGCACAAGGCGCGCAGCCTGTTCACCTGGACAGGTATCGCGCAGCAGCTTGTCAGCCTTGTCGAGGGACGTCCGGTGTTGAAGGCGGTCGACGATCATGATTGGGACGAGCCGTGGAACGACGGCGATTGAGACCGATCGCGCTTCTATCGAGTGATCTCGACGGGACCCTGGCAGGCCATGCGCCGGCGACGTCACGCTTTCGTTCCAAATGGGAAGCGCTCGACCCCGAGCGCCGACCGGTTCTCGTCTACAATAGCGGTCGTCTGGCCGACGACATTTTGAATTTCGTCGACGAAGTCGGCCTGCCAGCGCCAGACTACGTGATCGGGGGTGTCGGCACGATGCTCGCCGGCCCGCGGCACAGCTCGCGCCCCGCACACCTTACTGATTTGGAGCACTTTACCCAGAGGCTTTCGGAAGGCTGGTCTCTTGAAAAGGTCGATGCGGTGCTCGGATCGCTCAAAGACACCGTCCGGCAGCCCGACGGTTATCAACACGCCTTCAAATCGAGTTGGTACCTGCACGACGCAAGCCCGGACGCCCTTGCCGATATCGAGCGTGCGCTGGTTGAAGCCGGCCTGTCGGTGACGATGGTCTATTCGAGCGGACGCGATCTCGACGTCCTGCCGCGTTCGGCAGACAAGGGGCAGGCGCTGGCCTGGCTCTGCAATGAACTCGGCATCGGCCTTGATGAGGTGGTCGTCGCCGGCGACACCAACAACGATCGCAGTATGTTCGACCTGCCGGGTGCGCGCGGGATTGTCGTCGCCAATGCCTTACCCGAACTGCTTGACATGGCCCGGAACAACCCGCTGATTTACAGCGCGAAGGAACAGTTTGCCTTTGGTGTCGTCGAAGGCCTCGTTCATTGGTCGGTGTTTGAGGACGCCCAATCCTGAACTGGAAATAGGATCTCCCTGTCAGGGTTTGAGCGCCCATACCGTCGCGTGCAGAACGGCACCCGCTTCGGCGATGAGACGTGCGGATTGTATCGGCTCAAAACCGCTGATCCGTTTCGTGCCAGCCCAACGACCGCGATCGGCGAACACCTCGATCGATCCGTAGTCGAGGAATATCCGCAGCCGTTTTGGACGGGCTCCCTTGGCGATATAGTGAGGAGATTCCGCCGCGTCGTCTCCATGACAGATGGCAAGCCCGTCGTCGTCGACGACAACGTCGAGGCGGACAGTTGGATGCTCGAGCTTCAGGTGGAAATGGACACCCGGTTTTTCCAACTCGAACAGGATTTCGACGGCGCCATTGATAAAGCTTACCTGCTCTCCGGCTGCAAGGCGTGTTCGGTCCAGAATATGGCTCCGCAGGCTCTCGGCAGCTCCGATGGGCGGGGTATGCAACTCGCCTGCAGACAGATGGATATTGCGAGGCAGCGTCATGGCGGTGGGGAAATCGATCGCCGGTCCGGTGTCGGCCCAGTTGGCAAGCCAGCCTATACCGACAATGGCATCACCGTCGACGAAGGCCTGGAAGGCGTAGTTATCCGTCCCGAAGTCCAGTTCCTGTTCGAATTCCTTGGCAAAAGTCTGTCCATCGAACCAGCCTACAATGGCCATTGTCAGGTTCTTGCGCCGGGTGGACTGGTCCTCACTGTTCATCAACCCGAGAATTAGAACCCAGCGCGTCGCGGGATCGGTCGCAGGCCCGTCGAGCGGCAGCAGACAGGGACATTCGATCGCCGTCGTCCGATAGTGTTTCTCGACCAGAAGCTTGCCGATATACGTCCAGCCGCTGGCCGCCGTATGGTCATGGGTTTCGTAGAGCAGGACAACGCCGCCTTCGCTGCTCTGGCTGCCCAGCAGCATTTTCCAAAGGCCATCCGGCCCCCTGAACACGTATGGGTCGCGAAAATCCGCTGTCAGTCCCTCGTCAAGCGGGCGGTATGGCAGGATGACGTCCGCATTTCCCGCCATGATGAGGTCGCTGGAAGTGGCAGTGAGTTGGATTTGCTGTTCTGGGATGCGGTCCTGTACCTGCTCGGTAAAAAAGACGCGAATGCCCGGGCCATCGGCAAGCGGGACTGCCGAGCCGGAATACGCACCGCCCCGTCTGTCGGGCCGTGCGGTAAGATCTTCCGATGGGAACAGGAAGATAGGCATGTGGCGCCATCGCAAATAATCCGAAGATACGGCGTGCCCCCAATGCATCGTGTTCCACCGAAGACCATGGGAATAGTGCTGATAAAAGAGATGTGGGCGACCTCCAAACCGGCCAAAGCCGTTGGGATCGTTCATCCAGCCGAACGGCGGACGAAAATGATAGCTGTCAGGAATGTTCGGCGGCGCATTTCCCGGATTGGTGTGGATAACTGTAATACCTGTCTCCAGCACGTCGGCCAACGCGAACCAGTAGGCAACCGACACCGAGGTTTGATCCGTGTCGTAATCCAGTTCGACGCTGCCACCGCCGAAGACGTGAAAAATCCTGAATTCATACTCTTCGGCGTTCGTAACGCTTACCTCGCCGAACTTGCCACGGACATTGGAAAAAGACAGCGAGCCCGGAACATCCGGCTTGGTCGCCTTGAGCCAGATATGGAACGTGGCGTTGACTGGCAGGTCGGCATGCAGGCTTCGAATGGTGTCCCCTCCCGCAATCCTTACCTGGACCTGGCTGTCACTCATGAAGATGGCTCCGTTCCGTGCGGCGTTCCCGGACAGATAGAGTATCAAACCCGGTTTTCGACCTGGAAATGCGTTGCAGAAGGTTAAAGCTGTATCTTCACTTTGGCAAAGCGTCCGGATCGATGGTCTTCGACGTCCATCCGCCGCACGGATCGGCGCCAGCATCGGTCTCAGCCTCCTTTGGCGAGGCACGGGAATATCAAAAAAATGCGTGCTAAAAACCACGTTCTACGAAATCTTCGCGCCCGCCCGTCCGGACCAGCTGCCGGGTTGGGTCGGACGTCGGCCCGCTACGCTGAAAGCTGAATTTTAGGAGAATCTCATGGCCATCGGTCCTGACACCAAAAGTGTCTACACCATTGCCCCGACGCCGTTCGAGGCGGATGGCAAGATTGACTGGGAATCACTCGATTCGATGGTCGATTTTTACGAGCGCTGCGGCGTCGATGGGATGACCATCCTCGGCATCATGGGCGAGGCCCCGAAGCTCGACGCCGGCGAATCGCTCGAGATCGTCAAACGCATCGTGGCGCGCACCAAGCTGCCGGTCATCGTCGGCGTCTCCGCACCCGGCTTCGCCGCCATGCGCAGCCTTGCGCGTGCCTCGATGGAGGTCGGCGCCCAGGGCGTGATGATTGCGCCGCAGCCATCGCTGCGCACCGACGACCAGATCGTCACCTATTTCCGCAACGCATCCGAAGCAGTCGGCGAGGATGTTCCTTTCGTCCTGCAGGACTATCCGCTGACCCTCTCGGTCGTCATGACGCCGGCCGTCATCCGCCGCATTGTCACCGACAATCCGGCCTGCTTCATGCTCAAGCACGAGGACTGGCCGGGCCTGGAGAAGATCAGCGCGCTGCGCGGCTTCCAGAAGGACGGCTCGCTGCGCTCGCTGTCCATCCTCACCGGTAATGGCGGCCTCTTCCTCGACTTCGAGATGGAGCGCGGCGCCGACGGCGCGATGACTGGCTATGCCTTCCCCGATATGCTGGTCGACGTGGTGAAGCTGTCTGCCGCCGGCGAGCGCGACAAGGCACACGATCTTTTCGACGCCCACCTGCCCTATCTGCGCTATGAGCAGCAGCCCGGTGTGGGACTTGCGGTACGCAAATATGTGATGATGAAGCGCGGTGCCATCGCGTCCGATGCCCAGCGCAAGCCGGGCAGCGCGTTGTCGGCGGCGGCCAGACAAGAGGTAGACTACCTGCTTTCGCGGCTGGAAAGCCGCGTCTAGCTTTCGTCTTCGGCTTTGCCGATCTTCTTTGGACACATCGATGTTGTCCCTCCCGGCTGGTTGGGAAAAAGGGATGTCGAACTGGGTCAGCGGCCGGACCGCTGATAGCCGGCGTGTTTTCTGCGCGAGCCGTAGCGCTTCTCGTAAAGCGGTCGCAGCAGCGACTGAATGTCAGGATCGGACACGCGCCTGCCTGTGGTTCTTGCCGAGTTCTTGATTCGCCTGATCCGTCCATCGAGGGCTCGGCGCACTTCGTGCGGAAAGATGCCGTTTCGATACATCGCGCTCTCCTGATTGACGAAAATGTTGGGCCTGATTGACGAAAATGTTGGGCGCGATAGTCGAAGGGCTGCACTACGGAATGATTTCAGCGAGGAGGAATTTGATTACAGTTGTAGCAACGGCGGAAGAGCAGCGATCCACTGCCGCCCGGAACGGCTCAGCCTATGATCAGCGCATTGTCGCCGGCAACCACAGGGCGATCTGCGGGAAGATGATCAGCAGCACTGTCGTCACGACGAGCGCAATCGTCAGGATGCTGGTGCCCTTGTATACCTTCATCAGGTCGGCTCCCGCGGTCGTGCCAACGACGAACGCGACGAGGCCGACCGGCGGGAAGACAAGCCCCATGGCGACCATCATCATGGAAACGACGCCGAACCAGATCGGATCGAAGCCGAGCGAAGTGATGAGCGGGAACGTCAGTTGCAATGTCAGAAGCAGCAGCGGGATCTCGTCCATGAACATGCTGATGACGAAGTAGACCGCCAAAATGGCGATGATCACCATCCAGCGATTGAGATCCATCGCGGTCACCAACGCGACGATCTCCTGCGGAATGCGGCTGAGCGTCATGAGGTCGCGCCGATCAGGATCAGGAAAATCATGGCGGAGGTGCGAATCGTCGATTTCAGCGCCTCCAGCACGCCATGCGCCGACAGCCCGCCAAGTGCGACGCCGATCACGCCCGCCATCAACGCGCCGACCGCGCCCACCTCGGTCGGAGTAGTGATCCCGAGGTAGAGCAGCGCGATCACGATGACGATGAGCAACAGGCTCGGCCACACGCGCGCGAGGCTTGCCCAGCGCTCCCTGCCGGGAACCCGATAGGTCTCCGGTGCGTGCGACGGGCTGATCTTGACCCAGAGATAGATCGTCAATGTCAGCAGGATACCGACCAGAATGCCAGGCATGATGCCGGCGATCAGCAGCTTGCCGACGGAAGTCTGCGTGGCGAGCCCGTAGATCACCATGGCGACGCTTGGCGGGATCAGGATGTCGAGCGTGGCACCGACGCCGATCGCGCCGGCGGCAAGCTCTTCGGAATAGCCGTGCCGGCGCATCTCCGGCATGGCGATCTTCGACATCACCGAGGCCGCGGCGACGCTCGCACCCGACATCGCGCCGAAAACCCCGCAGGACAACACGGTGGCGATAGCAAGCCCACCTGGGATGAGCGACAACCAGTTGCTCGCGGCGGTGTAAAGGTCGCGCGCGAGCCCGCTCGAAGCCGAGAAATAGGCCATCAGAATGAACATCGGGATCGTCGTGAGGGCATAGTCCGCCACCGTATCGAACGGCGTCAGGGCGACCATGCCCAGCATCTTGGCGAGATCGCCGGTCACCACATAAATGCCCAGCATGCCCGACGCGGCTAGCGCGACCGCGATCGGCACGCCGAGCAGCAGAAGCGCGACCAGTGCCACTAAGGGAAGCGCGGTGACCATCGGCTAGCGTTCACGACGCGGCGAGCCGGTCAGGATTGCCAGCGCAAGAATGAGGAAGCCGAGCGGGGGCAGCAAATACGCCGGGCCGACCGGAATCGGCAGCGCGCTCAGCGTCGTGGGCTCGAAGAGCGAGCGGTATGCCTGCTGCACGGTCGCCGCCGCGAACACGAGGCAGCACAATATGGCGACGATGTATGCGAGGTGATCAGCAATCGATCGCGGCAACGGCGAAAGCCGATCCACCAGAAAGGTCACCCGGATGAAGGCTCCGCCTCGAAATGCGGAAGGCAGGCCGAGAAAGATTGCCGCGGTCATCAAGTATTTCTCGGTGAGCTCGTAGGCGATCAGGATCGGGTTGTTCAAAAAATAACGACAGACGGCATCGGCGCTGGTCAGCAGCATCATGATGGCGGTCGCAGTGACGGCGGCGTAAACGAGCATGAACTCGCAACGCCGCTGCCATTTCTCGATTCGTCCAAGAACGGTCATGTCTTGGGATGGTGGCATCGTGTCGGACATCGGCTTTTCGTTGAGGCGTCATCTCGCTCTGAGAACCGCCGAACATCAGTCGTTCAACATCTCGATGGTGGCTTCAAGAATCTGTCGGGCCTCCTTGTGGCCTTTGGCTTCCATTTTTTTGACCCAAGCGTCCCAGAGCGGCTGAGCGGCGACCTTGTTCCAGCGCACCACCTCCTCCGTCGGCATCGCGTAGCGGATCATCTCGCGGTTTTCCGCCTCGGCCCCGTCGAGGGCTGCCTGCTCGGCTGCGTCGAAGAAGTTCCTGCCCCATAATTTCGAACCTTCGAGGCCGCTGACGCTCATGATGGCGTTGCGGATATCCATGGGCAGGCTGTCCCATTTCTGTTTGTTGGCGCACAGCGAGCCGTACACGGCAGAGAGCGGCGCGATCGTGTAGTATTTCGCGACCTCGTAGAGCCGGAAGGCATTCACCGCCTCCCAAGGCGCTCCCATGCCGTCGACCACGCCCTTGTCGAGGGCCTGGTAGACATCCGGCATCGGGACCAGTGTCGGCACGGCGCCCAGCGCCAGCTCGGTCGGCGGTCCGCCGGTCACGCGTATCTTGAGACCCTTCAAATCCTCCAGCGTCTTCACCTGTTTGCTGGTGGTGAGGATGAAGTACGGATGGCTCGTCCACAGCGCCAGCGGCTGGGTCTCAGCATATTCCTCCCGTATGGCGGGGAACCTTTCGTAGAGTTTCCACAACACTTCGCTGCCTTTCTCGGCGGACGTGATCGGCAGGCCAGGCAGGGTGATCACGTCCGACAGCGGGGTGATGTCCGGCCAGTAGCCGTGGAAGCACCAGCCAATGTCGACGACGCCGGCGCGCACCGCGTTCCACGTCTCCGTCCCTTTCACCAAGGTCTGCCCCGGATAGTGCTCGATCTTCACGCGGCCTTTGGTTGCTTCCTCGATCTTCTTGATCCAGGGCTGCATCGCGTGGACGGAGCCCCAGGCGGTCGGCGGATTCTGATCGGCCACTGTCAGTGTCACTTCCTGCGCGGGTGCCGCTGCGGTCAGGGCAAGCACAGTGCCCACGATCCCGATCGCCGAGAGAAGGTTTCTGACGACATCCCATGACTGCTGATAGATCATCCCTCGCGCTCCGCTACTCTCATGTCATGAATGGCGCTGTCTCGGAGAATTGCGCTACAGAATGATTTCAGCGAAACGGAATTTGGTTACGTCTGTAACAGCGGGGAGAGTCGTTGTTGATCGGCGGCGCCGCCATATGGCAATTTGCTGTGGAAGGAGGCGGGCGGCTTGGCACCGATGCTGGCCAAACGGCAGCGTCAACAGCAATTGGGGAGACCCATGGCCAACGCTGAGGAACTCCGGAGCTACATCATCAAGGGTGGCGAGGAAGGGCGGTCGCGGCTCGCCCTCATCTCGCGCGTGCTGGCGCCGGCAACCCGAGCGCTTCTCGATCGCTTCGAACCGCTGAACGGAATGTTGGCGCTGGACGCCGGTTGCGGCGGCGGTGACGTCAGCTTCGAGTTGGCGGCTCGGGTCGGTTCAAACGGCCGCGTCGTCGGATTCGATCTCGACGAAGAGAAGCTGGCGGCGGCCCGCGAAGAGGCAGCCAACCGCGGCCTCGCCAATGTCGCGTTTCACAAGGCCAGCGTGCTCGATCCATGGCCAATCTCGGGCGCCGCGTTGGTCTATATCCGGTTCGTTCTCACGCATCTCGCGAGCCCGGAGGAAGTGCTGGCGAGAGCAAGGGCGGCGCTGGCGCCCGGCGGCGTCTTGATCGTCGAGGATATCGACTATGCTGGCCAGTTCTGCGATCCGCCTTGTCCGGCCGTCGATCGCTATAGCGAGCTCTTTGTCGCGACACTCAAGGCGCGTGGCGGCGACCCGTTCATCGGGCGCGGGCTGGTCCGCCTTCTGGAAAGCGCGGGCTTTGCCAGTGTCGACTCCGGCCTCGTCCAACCCTTCGGGCGAAGCCGCGACATCAAACAGACCACATCGCTCACCATGGCGATCGCCGGAGCCGTCGCAGCATCGGGCATCGCCACCGCCGAAGAGGTCGACCACCTGACGCGCGAGATCAAATCCTTTGCCGACCGGTCGGACACGACCATATCCCTCCCACGCATCTTTCAGGCGTGGGGGCGAATGACGCACTGACAGATGCATTGCCTTCCGGCAACGGCCTTGCCGTATGACGGCTTTGGGTCAAACCACGCGGTTAGTGCGCGGCTTACCGCGCGCCCAAACCGCCCGCAGTTTCGCGCAGTGTTTCAGTTTGCATGAACAGTCTTGGGAAGAACTGCAAGGAAACAGAAATTGCGAGGTAGAATAATAGCTTATTGGATAAAGCTGGTGCGGTCGAGAAGACTCGAACTTCCACGGGTTGCCCCACAGCGACCTCAACGCTGCGCGTCTACCAATTCCGCCACGACCGCACGTGGTAGGAGCCGAAACGAACCGGCTCGCGGCGTGTAGCAAATCGTTTCCGGCGAAACAAGGGCGCGTCGCGCAATAATTGCCCGGGCTTCGGCATAACCCTTCAAAGAGCTGGAACGCGCCCGGAACTGGACGTTTCGCCCGATTGCCGCCATATGTGAGGCGACACGAGACACGCCATGACAGAACGCAGCCAGATCGCCACATCGTTCCTGCCCCTGCCCGGTTCGGCGCCGGTCGAATGGCGGATCGAACCCGGCCTCACCGCCTATCCGGATGCGCTTGCCGTGATGGAGGCGCGTGCCGAAGCGATCCGAAGCGGCGCCGCCGGCGAGATGGTCTGGCTGGTCGAGCATCCGCCGCTCTACACCGCCGGCACCAGCGCCCGCATCGAGGACCTGATCGAGCCGAACCGTTTCTCGGTGTTCGCGGCCGGGCGCGGCGGCGAATACACCTATCATGGGCCAGGCCAGCGGGTCGCCTATGTGATGCTCGACTTGAAGCGGCGGCGCAAGGATGTCCGCGCCTTCGTTGCCGCGCTTGAACAATGGATCATCGGCACGCTCGCCGCCTTCAACGTGCTCGGCGAACGGCGCGAGGACCGCGTCGGCGTCTGGGTGGTGCGACCGGATCGCCCCACCCTGCCTGACGGATCGCCGGCCGAGGACAAGATCGCTGCCATCGGCATCAGGCTGAGGCGCTGGGTGAGCTTTCACGGCATTGCCATCAATGTCGAGCCGGATCTCAGCCACTTCAGCGGCATCGTGCCGTGCGGCGTGCAGGACTACGGCGTTACCAGCCTTGTCGATCTCGGTCTTCCCCTGGGAATGGCCGACCTCGATCTCGCGCTGAAATCCGCATTCGAGGATGTCTTCGGACCGGCCGAAATGTCGGTTGTCGAGGCGGCCCGCAACGCCGGCTGAAATCTCGTCGGGATCGGCTCAGATCAGCCGCGCGGATTCCCACAAGTAGCTACGTCCCGGCGCAAGGTGTCAGCGAAGGACCGAGTTCCAACGCTGACGCCCCCCTCTCCCCGTGAAGAACGGGGAGAGGGGGACACCAGCGATAGAGCCACGTCTTTGACCGGTCTTTCACATCGCTCCGATCCAGATTGCCATGGAAACGAGAAACGTGCTCATGCACACCAGTGACACGACATCCTGAACAAGACCGGTCATAACGCTCTCCTGTTTTCAGTATGTTCGTATTTTGTTCTAATTTTGTTCGAATGTCAACGACCGCAATCCGAGCGTGTCGCGAAATTCCGGGCGCTCAGTTCGGCAGGGTTAAGAAAAGGTTGCGAGCCGGATTTCCGGCGTTTTCGGCGCTGGTTGCGTGTGGCGAAAATGCAGCCGGACAGCATGCTGATAGTCAGTCGCCAAGTGTGGAGATTCAGGTCAGGCCGGCATCACCTGATATCGATACACCTAAAGCGGAACAACCTTGCCGTCGGCCAGCGTGACACGACGGTCCATGCGCGAGGCAAGCTCGTGATTGTGGGTGGCGATCAGCGCCGCCAGGCCCGATTGCCGGACCAGCGCGCTCAGCGCCTCGAACACATAAGAGGCGGTGACCGGGTCTAGGTTGCCGGTCGGCTCGTCTGCCAGCAGCACCAGCGGCGCATTGGCGACGGCGCGCGCGATGGCGACGCGCTGCTGCTCGCCGCCGGACAGTTCGGAGGGGCGATGCTGCGCGCGCTTGCCGATCTGCATGTAGTCGAGCAGCTGCGCCGAACGCTCGGCAGCCTCCTTGCGCGTCAGCCCTTTTATCAGCTGCGGCATCATGATGTTTTCCAGCGCCGTGAACTCCGGCAGCAGGTGATGGAACTGATAGACGAAGCCGACATCGTTGCGGCGGATCGCCGTGCGCTCGTCGTCGGAAAGCCGCCCGCAAGCGCGGCCGGCTAGAATCACATCGCCGGCGTCCGGCCGTTCCAGCAGTCCGGCTGTGTGCAACAGCGTCGATTTGCCGGTGCCCGAAGGCGCCACCAGCGCCACGATCTCGCCGCGCTTCAGCGAAAAATCGGCGCCGTTCAGGATGGTCAGCTTGCGCGGACCCTGGACATAGTGCCGCTCGACGCTCTTCAGCTCGATAATGGCCTCGGCCATCATTCGTACCTCAGCGCTTCGACGGGATCGAGCCTGGCCGCGCGCCATGCCGGAAACAGCGTCGCCAGGAACGACAGCACCAGCGCCATGAGCACCACCGAGATCGTCTCGCTGGCGTCCATGCGGGCAGGCAGCTGGCTGAGGAAATAGAGCTCGGGATTGAACAGCCTCTCGCCGGCCAACCAGGAGAAGAACTGGCGGATTCGCTCGACGTTCAGGCAGATTACAACGCCGAGCAGCACGCCGGCGATGGTGCCCACCACGCCGATCGCCGCGCCCGTCATCAGGAAGATGCGCAGGATCGCGCCGCGCGTGGCCCCCATGGTGCGCAGGATGGCGATGTCGTGGCCCTTGTCCTTCACCAGCATGATCAGGCCCGAAATGATGTTGAGCGCCGCCACCAGCACGATCAGCGTCAGGATCATGAACATGACGTTGCGCTCCACTTGCAGCGCATCGAAGAATGTCCTGTTGCGTTCTCGCCAGTCGACCATGGTGATCGGACGCTGCGACGCCTCCTCGATCTTCGGCTTCAGCGCGTCGACATTGTCGGGATTGTCGACATAGAGCTCGATGGTCTGCGCCCGGCCATCCATGTTGAAATAAAGCTGCGCTTCCGAAAACGGCATGTAGACGATGGAGCTGTCATATTCCGACATGCCGACCTCGAAGATCGCCGTGACCGGATAACCCTTCATGCGCGGCGTCGTGCCGAGCGGCGTCACATCGCCGTCGGGCGCGATCAGCGTGATCGTGTCGCCGAGCACAAGACCGAGATTCTCGGCCATGCGGCTGCCGATGGCGACGCCCTCGCTTGTGTCGAAGCCAGCGATCGAGCCCTGCTTGATATTGTTGGCGACGATCGAAATCTTGCCCAGATCCTCGCCGCGGATGCCGCGCACCAGCGCCCCTGACCCGCCGCCGACATTGCCTTGCGCCAGCACCTGCCCGTCGATCAGCGGAATGGCATATTTGACGCCGGGCACGCCGTTGATGCGGCCGGCAACCTGCGCATAGTCCTCCAGCGGCATGTCGAGCGGCTGCACGATCAGATGGCCATTGACGCCGAGAATGCGCGTCAGGAGCTCGGCGCGGAACCCGTTCATGACGGCCATCACGACGATCAGCGTGGCAACGCCCAGCATGATGCCGAGGAAAGAGATCGAGGCGATGACGGAGATCACCGTTTCCTTGCGGCGCGAGCGCAGATAGCGCCACGCGACCATGCGTTCGAAAACGGAAAAAGCTCCGGCGGCCAGGGGTTTCGCTACTGCCGCTTCGCTCATGCGGCAGAACCGAAGCGTTTCTTCACGTCCGCGATCGGCAGCGTCTCACGCTCGCCGGTCCTGCGGTTCTTGATCTCGACCTCGCCGGCCGCCACGCCGCGCGGCCCGACGATCACCTGCCACGGCAGTCCGATCAGGTCGGCGGTGGCGAACTTGCCGCCCGGCCGCTGGTCGGTGTCGTCGTAGAGCACGTCCTTGCCGACGGCGACAAACGCCGCATGGAGTTCATCGCAGACGCGGTCGCAGTCGGTGTCACCGGCCTTCATGTTGATGAGACCGATATCGAAAGGCGCCACCGCCTCCGGCCAGATGATGCCGTTGTCGTCATGGCTGGCCTCGATGATCGCCGCGACCAGGCGCGACGGGCCGATGCCGTAGGAACCTCCGGAGACAAAATGATCCTTGCCGTCGGGCCCGGTCACCTTGGCGCCCATCGGCTTCGAATATTTGTCGCCGAAATGGAAGATGTGGCCGACCTCAATGCCGCGCGCCGAGACACGGTCGGTCGTCTCAACCTTCTCCCACGCCGCCTCGTCGTGCATCTCGTCGGTCGCGGCGTAGGGCGTCGTCCATGTCTTGACGATGTCGCCGATCGCGGCATCGTTGGAGAAGTCCGTGTCCGCGCCCGGCACATCAAGCGCGAGATAATCGCGATGGCAATAGACCTGGCTCTCGCCGGTGTCGGCCAGGATGATGAATTCGTGGCTGAGGTCGCCGCCGATCGGCCCGGTGTCGGCACGCATCGGGATCGCCTGCAGCCCCATGCGCGTGAACGTCCTGAGGTAGGACACGAACATCCTGTTATAGGCCGCCCTGGCGCCTTCGAAGTCGAGGTCGAAGGAATAGGCGTCCTTCATCAGGAACTCGCGCGAACGCATGACGCCGAATCGCGGCCGCACCTCGTCGCGGAACTTCCACTGGATGTGATAGAGATTGAGGGGCAGATCCTTGTACGACTTCACATAGGCGCGGAAAATCTCGGTGACCATCTCCTCGTTGGTCGGCCCATAGAGCATGTCCCGATCTTGCCGGTCCTTGATGCGCAGCATCTCCTTGCCATAATCGTCATAGCGGCCGCTTTCGCGCCACAGCTCGGCGGACTGGATGGTCGGCATCAGGATCTCGAGCGCGCCGGCGCGGTTCTGCTCCTCGCGAATGATCCGGCAGACCTTGTCCAGCACCCTTTTGCCGAGCGGCAGCCAGGAAAAACTGCCTTGCCCCTGCTGGCGGATCATGCCGGCGCGTAGCATCAGCCGGTGCGAGACGATTTCGGCCTCGCGCGGGTTTTCTTTGAGGATAGGCAGGAAATAGCGCGACAAACGCATGGACTGGTCCGTGAGAGAGAGTTACCGCACCGGAATCGGCGCAGCGCTGGGCTTGCTTGCCCCGGCTTCATAGCCATTTCATGACGGAATGGAAACCCGCCCCCCAAGCGCCGCAAAGGGTGCCGCAGTGCCGCATCCGCCTTGCTGGTCGTTTCGCAAGCAACGCTTGCCACACTATTGTGCAGTGCAGCACGAGATTGCCTATTTCCAGGCAAAATTCTGCGTGACATTTTCACCCGCCTTGGTCTAATGTGCCCCGATAACCGAGAGGGCGGAAAGAAATCTGCCCTCCTACGCGGTCAAAGTCTTGGGAGGATGCGATCTAGGCGCGGTTACTCGCTGCCGCCGGACACCGGAAACAGATCGGACGCGTTTAAATTGCAAGGCCTTGTGCCTTGCATTTTTTTTGTGCAATCATTTGGTTAGCACGACGTACTGCCAAATCGCTTTATCCAGATGTGTCGCCCGAAGGTGCGCGGCCGCTAAAGCAAGAAATTGACGCGCGTAAATACTAATCCCTTGGAGCGCGTGGCGCCCTCGCGGCAGCAAAACAAATCCGGAAGCCGGCTTTGTTTTGCCCCCATCGGCGCTCGCGTTCAGGGCGACGAATAGTGCGTCGCCGGTTATGCTAACTCTTGGGGCTCTGGCTAAAATCCGGCACGATGTGCGGGATATCGTCGATGCCGAGGCCGAGCCCCCTCGTGATGCCATAGAAGATGCCAAGAAGAACCATCGTGACGATCGTCGTCCGCAGCACGGCGCGCAGCATATGCGGTCCGCGAGGCGCGCTATGTACAGTGCCCAGCGTCACGTCCTGATCCTCGTCCTGCGTCCTCATGCTGAACGGCAGGACGGCGAACAGCACCACCCACCATGTGATGAAGAACAGGGCGATAAACGAAACCCAGCTCATGCTTGCTCCAGTTCGACCAGCGTGCCGAAGAAATCCTTGGGATGCAGGAACAGCACCGGCTTGCCATGCGCGCCGGTCTTCGGGTTGCCGTCGCCCAGGACGCGGGCGCCGCTGGCCTTGAGGTGATCACGCGCGGCAAGAATGTCGTCAACCTCATAACAGACATGATGCATGCCGCCCGAGGGGTTCTTCTCGAGGAATGCCGCGATCGGCGAACCCTCGCCGAGCGGCTCCAGCAATTCGATCTTGGTGTTGCCGACATCGACGAACACCACCGTCACGCCATGTTCCGGCAGCGCCTGCGGTGCGGTCACCCGAGCGCCGAGCGTGTCGCGATAGGCCGCTGTCGCCGCGGCAAGATCCGGCACGGCAAGCGCGACATGGTTCAGGCGTCCGAGCATAGGGTGCTCCGAAAGTTAGGGGAGTAGGGGAATAAGGCAGTAGGGGAGTAGGGAAAAAGACATTGAGGCGTGCGAGCTTTTTTGCTCTTCCCTACTCCCGTACTGCCCTACTCCCCTACTCCCTTGTTCGTCACCGCGTGACGAACACTGTCACCAGCGGCTTCTTGCCCCAGGCTTCGTTGGCGGCGCCGCGGACGGCGCGGCGCACCGCCTCCTGCACGAGGTCGAGGTCTTTTCGGCGCTGACGGGGGATGGAGTCCACGGCGCCGATTGCCGCATCGATCATCAGGTCTTCCAGGCTCTCGCCGCGCGCATCGGCTTCGGCGACGCCGATGGCGACCAGGTCGGGATCGCCGGCGAGCTCATATTTGTCGTCGAGCACGACATTGACCGCGACATGGCCGGCGAAGGACAGCTTGCGCCGGTCGCGAATGCCCATTGCCTGGTCGGTGCCGATCAGCCTGCCGTCCTTGTAGATGCGGCCGAACGGCACCTGGTCGATGATCGTGGCAGCACCTGGATAGAGCCGCAGCATGTCGCCGTCGCGCACCTGCGCCACCTGGCCGATGCCCGACGTTGACATCAGCGAGCCCTGCGCCACCAGATGCGCCGCCTCGCCATGCACGGGAACGCCGATCTGCGGCCGCACCCATTCATACATCTTGCGCAACTCGCTGCGGCGTGGATGGCCGGAGACATGCACCAGCGCATCGCCGTCCTCGATGATCTTGATGCCGAGATCGATCAGGCGGTTCTTGATCTCGAGTATCCCCTTCTCGTTGCCGGGAATGGTGCGCGAGGAAAACACCACCGTGTCGCCTGCTGTCAGCGACACCGATTTCATCTCGTCGCGCGACAGTTTTGCCAATGCCGCCAGCGGCTCGCCCTGGCTGCCGGTGCAGATGATGACGAGGTTTTCGCGCGGGATGAAGCCAAAATCCTCCTCGGCGATGAATTCGGGCAGCCCGTCCATGTAGCCGAGCTCACCGGCAACATCGATGACGCGCTTCAGCGAGCGGCCAAGCACCAGGCACTGGCGGCCGGCATCCCTAGCCGCCTTGGCAATGGAGACGATGCGCCCGACATTGGAGGAAAAAGGGGTGACCGCGACACGGCCCTTGGCGCTCTGGATGACGCCCTTGAGGCCCTCCCCCACCGCCACTTCGGACGGCGACTCCCCTTCCCGCAGCGCATTGGTGGAATCACAGATCAGCGCCAGCACGCCCTTGTCGCCATAGGCGCGGAAGCGGGCCTCGTCGGTCATCGGTCCGATCGTCGGCGCCGGATCGATCTTCCAGTCGCCGGTGTGGATGACGGTGCCGGCCGGCGAGGTGATCGCCAGCGACATCGGTTCAGGAATAGAATGCGCGACGGGAATCGCCTCGATCTCGAACGGGCCGATGGTGAATTTTTCGCCGGCCCGGTAGATCGTCAACGGGATCTTCGGTGCGCCCTGCTCGCCTTGCCGCTTGGCTTCCAGCAATCCGGCGCCGAAGGGCGTCATCCAGACCGGCGCCTTGAGCTTCGGCCATGTGTCGAGCAGCGCGCCGTAATGGTCCTCATGCGCGTGCGTGATGACGATGCCGCGCAGATTGGCGATGTTCTCCTCGATGAAGCGCGTGTCGGGCAGCACCAGGTCGACGCCAGGCAGGCTGGCATCGGGAAAGGTGACGCCGACATCGACGACAATCCATTCGCGCGCATTGGCCGGGCCGTAGCCATAGAGGGCGAAGTTCATGCCGATCTCGCCGACGCCGCCGAGCGGCACGAAGACGAGTTCGGCGTTTTCAGCTTTCGCCATGATCTTTCCTTTCCTGGCCGGTCAAACCAGGCCCGTCTAATCTAGGCCCGTCAAACCTGAGCCGACGCGACCGCGCCAAAATGCACATCGCCGGCGGCGATCGTCAGAACCGAACCCTCATCGTCGCGGATCACGAAACGGCAGTCCTCGTCAATGGTCTCGAACGTGCCGCGCACCACATTACCGTCAATTCTGACAGCAACCTGCCCGCCAAGCCCTGCCGCGCGCGCCAGCCAGCGCTGCCTGACGGCGGAAAGCCCGCGCCCCTCATTCCACAGCCGCGCATTCTCGCTCCAGGCATCCGACAGCGCCAGAAACAATGTCTCGGCATCGCAAGCAGCACCCAGCGCGCTAAGCGATGTCGCGGGATATGGCAAATCGTTGGGATAAGCCACAACATTGACACCGATGCCCACCGCCACCGCGAAGCGATCGCCTTCGAGTATCGCCGATTCCAGCAGGATGCCGGCAAGCTTGGCGCCGGAGGCGAGCACATCGTTCGGCCATTTGAGCTCGAAACGGTTCTTCCCATCGCTGCCGCCGTCGAGGCCGATTGCGATCCTGCCCTTCGGCACGACGGCGTCGAGCGCATCGGCCAGCGCCAGCCCGGCGACGAAGCCGAGCGTCGCGGCAAGGCGAAGCTCGGCGTTGGTGACGACAAGCAGCGTCGCCGCCAGATTGCCCTCGGGCGTCGCCCAGACCCGGCCGCGCCGGCCACGCCCGCTTTCCTGTTTTTTTGAAACGACCCAGAGCTTTCCCGGGTCCCCGGCCCGCGCATGATCCAGCGCCAGCGCATTGGTGGAACCGACCGTGTCATGTGCCTCGAGCCGGAACCCTTCCGAGGCCGCTGTTGGAGCCAGCCGAAATGCCATCGCGTCAGAAAAATGTCTTGGCGGCGGCTTCGGCATAGGTGCCGATCGGCCCGCCGATCAGCACGTAGAACAGCACGAAGGCGCCGCAGACGCCGAGCACGACGCGAAGCTCGGTCGCCATCGGCACAAAGCCGCCGACCGGTTCGTCGAACCACATGATCTTGATGATGCGCAGATAATAATAGGCGCCCACCACCGAGGCCAGCACGCCGATGATCGCCAGTGCGTAGAGGTTGGCGTTGATGGCGGCGAGGAACACGTACCACTTCCCCCAGAAGCCGGCGAGCGGCGGGATGCCGGCCAGAGAGAACATCAGGATGGTCAGGATCGTCGCCATGATCGGATTGGTCGACGACAGGCCGGCGAGATCGCTGATCTGCTCGACATTGCCTTCCTTGCGCCGCATGGCGAGGATGAAGGCGAAGGTGCCGAGCGTCATCACCAGATAGATCAGCATATAGATGGCGACGCCGCGCACGCCGGCCTGGCTGTTGGCGGCGAGACCGACCAGTGCGTAGCCCATATGGCCGATCGAGGAATAGGCCATCAGGCGCTTGATATTGGTCTGGCCGATGGCCGCGAAGGCGCCCAGCGCCATCGAGGCGATCGAGATGAAGACGATGATCTGCTGCCAGTCGGCGGCGATCGGCTTGAACGCGCCCATGGTGACGCGCACGATCAGCGCCATCGCCGCCATCTTCGGCGCCGCAGCGAGGAAGGCCGTCACCGGCGTCGGCGCGCCTTCATAGACGTCGGGCGTCCACATGTGGAACGGCACCGCCGATATCTTGAAGGCGAGGCCGGCCAGCACGAAGACCAGGCCGAAGACGAGGCCAAGCTGCCGCTCGCCGCCGCCCAACGCCGTGGCGATTTCCTGGAACCCGGTGTTGCCGGTGTAGCCATAGACGAGGCTGATGCCGTAAAGCAGCATGCCCGACGACAGCGCGCCGAGGACGAAATACTTCAACCCCGCCTCGGTCGAGCGCAGATTGTCCCGGTTGATCGCCGCCAGCACGTAGATCGCCAGCGACTGCAATTCGAGGCCGAGATAAAGCCCGATCATGCCGTTGGCCGAGATCATCAGCATCATGCCGAGCGTGCACAGCAGGATCAGCACCGGATATTCGAACTTGTCGAAATGCTCCGCCTTGGCGAAGCGCATCGACATGACCAGTGTCACCGCCGACCCGATCAGCGCCAGCACCTTCATGAAGCGGGCGAAGGGATCCTGGACGAAGGCTTCGCCGTAGGCGTAGCCCTGCCCGGTGGAAAAGATCGTCCAGACGCCGGCAACCACCAGGACGGCGACGGCAAGGCCGCTCACCGTTGTGGTGGTGTTGGCGCGCGAATAGGCGCCGAGCATCAGGAGCGCCAGGGCGCCGATGGCAAGGATCAGCTCTGGTGTCGAGAGCGACAGGCTGGAGAGAAGGTCCGGCGTCATGGTTCGCAAACCTCTCAGTCAGTTCGCCGCCGCGGTCTGCGCGGTGTTGATGGATGCGGTGACATTGGTGACGAGCGCCTTGACCGATTCGGCCGTCGCGTCGAAGACCGGCGCCGGGTAGACGCCGAAGAAGATGACCAGCACGACCAGCGGATAGATGATCACCTTCTCGCGCGCCGACAGGTCAAGCAGGTTTTTCAAGCTGTCCTTGGTCAGCGCGCCGAAGATCACCCGGCGATAGAGCCAGAGCGCATAGGCCGCCGACAGGACGACGCCGGTGGCGGCGAAGAACGCCACCCAGGTGTTGACCCGGAACACGCCGAGCATGGTCAGGAATTCGCCGACGAAGCCGCTGGTGCCGGGCAGGCCGACATTGGCCATAGTGAAGATCATGAACACGGTGGCGTATTTCGGCATGTTGTTGACCAGCCCGCCATAGGCGTCGATGTCGCGTGTGTGCATGCGGTCGTAGATGACGCCGACACAGAGGAACAGCGCGCCGGAGACCAGGCCGTGCGACAGCATCTGGAAGATCGCCCCCTGGACGCCTTCCTGGTTCATCGCGAAGATGCCCATGGTGACGAAGCCCATATGGGCAACCGACGAATAGGCGATCAGCTTCTTCATGTCCTCCTGCATCAGCGCCACCAGCGAGGTGTAGATGATGGCGACGACGGACAGCGCGAAGACCAGTGGCGCGAACATCTCCGAGGCGATCGGAAACATCGGCAGCGAGAAGCGCAGGAAGCCGTATCCGCCCATCTTGAGCAGGATGGCGGCCAGGATCACCGAACCGGCCGTCGGCGCCTCGACATGCGCGTCCGGCAACCAAGTGTGCACCGGCCACATCGGCATCTTCACGGCGAAGGATGCGAAGAAGGCAAGCCATAGCCATGTCTGCATGGTCGCCGGGAAGTTGTGCGTCAGCAGCGTCGGAATGTCGGTGGTGCCGGACTGGAAGAACATCGCCATGATGGCGAGCAGCATCAGCACCGAGCCGGCCAGCGTGTAGAGGAAGAACTTGAACGAGGCGTAGACGCGCCGCTTGCCGCCCCACACGCCGATGATGATGAACATCGGGATCAGGCCGGCTTCGAAGAAGACGTAGAACAAAACGATGTCGAGCGCGCAGAACACGCCGATCATCAGCGTCTCCAGCAACAGGAAGGCTATCATGTAGGCCTTGACGCGCTTCTCGATCGATTCCCACGAAGCCAGGATGCAAAGCGGCATCAGGAAGGTGGTCAGGATGACGAACAGCATGGAGATGCCGTCGACGCCCATATGGTAGGAGATGCCGGAATCCAGCCAGGCAAACTTCTCGACGAACTGGAAGCCAGGCTCCGAATTGTCGAAGCCGGTCCAGATGAACAGCGAAATCACGAAGGTGAACGTCGTCGTCAACAGCGCGATGGCGCGGATGTTGCGACGTGCATTTTCGCTGTCGTCGCGGACGAACAGGATGAGCAGCACACCAACCAGCGGCAGGAAGGTGACCAGCGACAGGATCGGCCAGGCGGTCATCAGAGCATCATCCAGGTGACGAGTGCGGCAACGCCGATCAGCATGGCGAAGGCGTAATGATAGAGGTAGCCGGTCTGCAGCTTGACGACCCGGTTGGTGACGTCGACGACGCGCGCCGAAATACCGTCCGGACCCAGCCCGTCGATTACGGTGCCGTCACCGGTCTTCCACAGGAAGTGGCCGAGGCGTTTTGCCGGCCGCACGAACAGGAGATCGAAAAGTTCGTCGAAATACCACTTGTTGAGCAGGAAGGCGTAGAGCCCGCGATGCTGCGCCGCCAAATTCTTCGGCATTTCCGGCGCGCGGATGTAGAATTGCCAGGCAATCGCAAAGCCGATCAGCATGGCGATGAACGGCGCCAGCTTCACCCACAACGGCACTTCATGGATGTCGTGCAGGATGTGGTTTTCCGGCAGTGTGAACAGCGACGCCTTCCAGAACTCGGCATAGCCCTCGCCGATGAAGGCGCCATGGAAGATCACGCCGGCGAACAGCGCGCCCGCTGCCAGGATGAACAGCGGCACCAGCATGATCGGCGGCGATTCATGGACATGGTGCATCACCTCATGGCTCGCCCGCGGCTGGCCGTGGAAGGTCATGAAGATCAGCCGCCAGGAGTAGAAGCTGGTGAAGCAGGCGGCGACGACCAGCAGCACGAAGGCAAGGCCGGCGACCGGATTGTGCGCGGCAAAGGCGCTTTCGATGATCGCGTCCTTGGAGAAGAACCCGGCGGTGCCGATGACCGTCACCGGAATGCCGACGCCGGTCAGCGCCAGCGTGCCGATCACCATCATCCAGTAGGTCTTCGGAATGAGCGTCCTGAGCCCGCCCATCCTGCGCATGTCCTGCTCGTCGGAGACGGCGTGAATCACCGAGCCCGAGCCGAGGAACAGCAGCGCCTTGAAGAAGGCATGCGTGAACAGATGGAAGATCGCCGCGCCATAGGCGCCGACGCCGAGCGCCACGAACATGTAGCCGAGTTGTGAGCAGGTCGAATAGGCGATGACGCGCTTGATGTCGTTCTGGACGAGGCCGACGGTCGCCGCGAAGAAGGCGGTGAAGGCGCCGATGAAGGTGACCACGATCAGCGCCGAATGCGACAGTTCGAACAGCGGCGACAGCCGCGCCAGCATGAACACGCCGGCCGTCACCATGGTGGCGGCATGGATGAGTGCCGAGACCGGCGTCGGGCCCTCCATGGCGTCCGGCAGCCAGGTGTGCAACGGCACCTGTGCCGACTTGCCCATGGCACCCATGAACAAAAGCAGGCAGACGACGGTCATCGCAGCCTGCTTGTCGAGCGCATAGCCGAGGAAGGTCAGCACGGCAGCACCTTGCGGGGCGCCTTCGGCCGGAATGAACGTCGCCGCATTGGCGAAGATGGTGCCGAGATTGACCGAGCCGAACAGCACGAACACGCCGAAGATGCCGAGCGCAAAGCCGAAATCGCCGATGCGATTGACGACGAAGGCCTTGATCGCGGCGGCATTGGCCGACGGCTTCTTGTACCAGAAGCCGATCAGCAGGTAGGAAGCGAGGCCGACGCCTTCCCAGCCAAAGAACATCTGCACGAGGTTGTCGGCCGTTACCAGCATCAGCATGGCGAAGGTAAACAGCGACAGATAGGCGAAGAAGCGCGGCCGGTTCGGGTCGTGATGCATGTAGCCGATCGAGTAGATGTGGACCAGCGCCGACACCGTGTTGACCACGACCAGCATCACCACCGTCAGCGTGTCGATCCTGAGCGCCCATGCGGCCTCTAACCCGCCCGACTGGATCCAGCGCATCACCGGCACGGTGAATACCTCGCCCTCGCCGAAGCCGACCGAGAAGAAGGCGACCCACGACAGCACGGCTGATATCACCAGGAAGCCGGAGGTGATGTATTCGGACGCCTTGGCGCCGAGCGACGTGCCGAACAGGCCGACGATCAGGAAGCCGAGCAGCGGAAGGAAGACGATGGCCTGATACATGGTGGTTTCCGTCAACCCTTCATCATGTTCACGTCTTCGACCGCGATCGAACCGCGGTTGCGGAAGAAGACGACGAGAATGGCGAGGCCGATCGCGGCTTCAGCCGCTGCGACCGTCAGCACGAACAACGCGAATACCTGTCCGACGAGATCGCCGAGCGCTGCCGAGAAGGCGACGAAATTGATGTTGACCGCGAGCAAGATCAACTCGATCGACATCAGGATGACGATGATGTTCCTGCGGTTGAGGAAAATGCCGAACACGCCGAGCGTGAACAGGATTGCCGATACGGTCAGAAAGTGTGCGATGCCGACGGTCATCTCAGATTCCTTCGCCCGTCTTGACCTTGCGGATTTCCATTCCAGTCGCCGGCGTGCGGCCGACCTGGGCAGCGATCGACTGCCGCTTGACGCCCGGTTTATGGCGCAGCGTCAGCACGATGGCGCCGATCATGGCGACCAGCAGTATGAGGCCCGCAATTTGGAAGTAATAGAGGTAGTCGGTATAGAGGATGTCGCCGAGCGCTGCCGTGTTCGAGCGCGCGGCAAGGTCCGGAATGGGCTTTGAGACCGTCGCGGCCAGCTGCGGCGCGAACGTATAGCCGCCGAGCACGACGATCAGCTCCGCCGCCAGGATCAGCCCGACCAGCGCGCCGATCGGCGCGTATTGCAGGGCGCCTTCCTTCATTTCGGCGAAATCGACGTCGAGCATCATGACGACGAACAGGAACAGCACCATGACCGCGCCGACATAGACGACGAGCAGGATCATCGCCAGGAACTCGGCGCCGGTCAGCATGAACAGGCCGGCGGCGTTGAAGAAGGTCAGGATCAGGAACAGCACCGAATGCACGGGATTGCGCGCCGAAATGACCATGAACGCCGACGCCACCGCGACAAAGGCGAAGAGGTAGAAAAAGGCCGCCTCTAGTCCGTTCAGCATGGGTTCCCCCGGGTTTCTGTCCAAACAGGACGTTCGTCCTGTTCGATGTTTGCCACCGCCTCCGGTCGCAAGTTTCGTGTTCCTATCGCATGTTTCGATCGGGTTGAAAGACCCGGATCGAAAGAAAACATGCGACACTTTCAATTCCGGAGGATGATCTTGTCCGAAAAGTCTGCAACTTTTCGGGATCATCCTCTGAACGAGGCCGCTCGCCCCGTCCATGCGTCAAATGTCAGCGGTACGGCGCATCCAGCGAGAGGTTGCGCGCCAGTTCGCGCTCCCAGCGGTCGCCATTGGCCAGCAGCTTGTCCTTGTCGTAATAAAGTTCCTCGCGCGTCTCGGTCGCGAATTCGAAATTCGGCCCTTCGACAATGGCGTCGACCGGGCAGGCCTCCTGGCAGAAGCCGCAATAGATGCACTTCACCATATCGATGTCGTAGCGCACGGTGCGGCGCGTGCCGTCATTGCGGCGCGGGCCGGCCTCGATGGTGATGGCTTGCGCCGGGCAGATCGCCTCGCACAATTTGCAAGCGATGCAGCGTTCCTCGCCGTTCGGATAGCGGCGCAGCGCATGCTCGCCGCGGAAGCGCGGGCTCACCGGCCCCTTCTCGTGCGGATAGTTGATCGTCTCCTTCGGCGCGAAGAACTGGCGCATCGACAGGAAGAAGGCGCTGACGAAATCCTGCAGGAGCAGCGACTTTGCGGCTTGGGCTAGAGCGGACATCACGCAAACCCCGTGATCTTGAGGAACGCGGCGACAATCACCACCATCGCCAGCGAGATCGGTAGGAAGACCTTCCAGCCAAGCCGCATCAGCTGGTCGTAGCGGTAGCGCGGCACGAAGGCCTTCACCATCGAGATCATGAAGAACACCAGGCAGACCTTGAGCACGAACCAGATCAGACCCGGCACCCAGGTGAAGGGAGCGAAGTCGAAGGGCGGCAGCCAGCCGCCGAGGAACAGGATGGTGGCCAGCGCGCACATCAGCACGATGGCGACATATTCGCCGAGGAAGAACAGCAGGAACGGCGTCGACGAATATTCGACCATATGGCCGGCGACGAGTTCCGATTCGGCTTCGACAAGGTCGAAGGGCGGGCGGTTCGTCTCGGCCAGCGCCGAGATGAAGAAGATGACGAACATCGGGAACAGCGACAGCCAATGCCAGTCGAGGAAGGTGTTGGGCAGGCCAACCCGCGTCCCTAGCCCATCCTGCTGCGACAGCACGATATCGGACAGGTTGAGCGAGCCGACGCAAAGCAGCACGGTGACGATGACAAAGCCGATCGAGACTTCGTAGGACACCATCTGTGCCGCCGAGCGCAGCGCGCCGAGGAACGGATATTTCGAGTTGGACGCCCAGCCGCCCATGATCACGCCATAGACCTCGAGCGAGG
Source organism: Mesorhizobium sp. M6A.T.Cr.TU.017.01.1.1 (assembly GCF_004023115.1). NCBI lineage: Bacteria > Pseudomonadati > Pseudomonadota > Alphaproteobacteria > Hyphomicrobiales > Phyllobacteriaceae > Mesorhizobium > Mesorhizobium sp. M6A.T.Cr.TU.017.01.1.1. Next base: position 457 of record NZ_RZTA01000059.1, on the reverse strand, counting down.
AGATGGCGAAGACATAGAGGATGCCGACATTGACGTTGGCGATCGCCCAGCCCTCGTTGACCGGGATGACCGCCCAGGCCGAGATCGCCAGCACGGCCGACACCAGCGGCGCCAGGAGAAAAACGCCCTTGTTGGCGCCGGACGGTATCACCGGCTCCTTGAACACGAACTTCAGCAGGTCAGCGAAAGCCTGCAGCGTGCCCCACGGGCCGACGACGTTCGGACCGCGGCGCAACTGCACCGCCGCCCAGATCTTGCGGTCCGCGTACAGGATGTAGGCGACGAAGATCAACAGCACGACGATCAGCACGACCGACTTCAACAGGATGATCAGCGCCGGCAGCACGTAGAAGGAGAAGAAGGTGTCCATGCTTATTCCGCCGCCTGCCTGAAGCCGTTTTTCGCCAGCGCCGAGCATTCCGCCATCACGGCGGAAGCCCGCGCGATCGGGTTGGTC
>NZ_RZTA01000058.1:0-37751 GCF_004023115.1 Mesorhizobium sp. M6A.T.Cr.TU.017.01.1.1 | reverse complement strand
TCGTCTCATCCGACGCCGCCAGACCGTCCGCCAGACTCAACTGACCCAAAACACGATCCGCCATCCCGAATCTCCCTGCTCCAACCTTCACCACAGAATCACCGTTCGGCTTCTGTGCAAAGGTCTCACAAGGGGAGAAGGAAAAGCGGCGCAGCTCAGGCTGCCTTGTCGCGGACCTGGTAATCCTTGACCGCGGCGAAGCGGATCGCCTTCCAGCGTTCGGCCTCGTAGTTGAGCGAAAAGGCGTGCTGGGCCAGGAACACCGGGTCGTTGTCGAGGTCGCGGGCGATGTCGCCGCGATGCGCCTCGATGAAGCGATGCACCTCGGCCTTGTCGTCAGCCGATATCCAACGGCAGACGGAAAAGCGCGACATCTCGAAATCGACGGGCAGCGTGTATTCGAAGTTCAGCCGCTCCTTCAGCACGTCGAGCTGCAGCGCACCGACGACGCCGACGATTGCCGGTGAACCGTCCTCCGGCGAGAACAGTTGCACGACGCCTTCCTCGGCCATCTGGTGTAGCGCTTCCTTGAGCTTCTTGGCCTTCATCGCGTCGCCGAGGCGGACGCGGCGCAGGATTTCCGGCGCGAAATTCGGCACACCGCGGAACAGTATCTCCTCGCCCTCGGTCAGCGTATCGCCGATGCGCAGCGTGCCGTGATTGGGGATGCCGACGACGTCGCCGGCAAAAGCCTCGTCAGCAGTGACGCGGGTGCGGGCGAAGAAGAATTGCGGCGCCGACAGGCTCATCGGTTTTCCCGTACGCACCAGCTTGGCCTTCATGCCGCGCTCGAGCTTGCCCGAGCAGACACGGACGAAGGCGATGCGGTCGCGATGGTTAGGGTCCATGTTGGCCTGGATCTTGAAGACGAACGAGGTCATCTTGTCCTCGGTCGCCTCGACCTTACGCGTGTCGGCCTCCTGCGCGCGCGGCGGCGGCCCGTAGGCGCCAAGCGCTTCGATCAGGTCGCGCACGCCGTAATTGCGCAGCGCCGAGCCGAAATAGACCGGCGTCAGATGACCCTCGCGGAAGGAGTCGACGTCGAGCGGACGGCAGGCCTCGCGCGCCAGCTCCAGCTCCTCGATGAAGGCTTCGCGCTCGTTCTCCGGCAACAGGCCGGCGACGCGGTTGGAATCGGGACCGTTGACCGGCGTGCGCTCCTTCTCGGCATCGCCCTTGCGCACGGCGTTCAGCGCCAGATGATAGGTGCCGGAAAAGGTCTTGCCGCGGCCGATCGGCCAGGTGATCGGTGCGGTGTCCAGCGCCAGCTTCTGCTCGATCTCGTCGAGTATCTCGAACGGGTCGCGGCTTTCGCGGTCCATCTTGTTGACGAATGTGATGATCGGGATGTCGCGCAGCCGGCACACCTCGAACAATTTTAGCGTGCGCGGCTCGATGCCCTTGGCGGCGTCGATGACCATGACCGCCGCGTCGACAGCCGACAGCGTGCGATAGGTGTCGTCGGCGAAATCCTCGTGGCCGGGCGTGTCGAGCAGGTTGAAGACGTTGTCCTCATACTCGAAGGTCATCACAGAGGTGACGACTGAAATGCCGCGCTCGCGCTCGATCTTCATCCAGTCCGACCGGGTCTGGATGCGATCCTTCTTGGCCTTGACCTCGCCGGCAAGCTGGATGGCGCCGCCGAACAGCAGCAGCTTTTCGGTCAGCGTCGTCTTGCCGGCGTCCGGATGCGCGATGATCGCGAAAGTACGGCGGCGCGCCACCGCGTTCGTGATGTCTTCAGCCAATTTGTGGAATCCCATGTGGTGCGCGGGCTTTTAGCAGCGCTTTTGTAGCCTGTCGAATATTTTTGGGCGGATGGCTCTCACCCGGTCTTGAGATAGGGTTGCCGCAACGACATCAGAAGACCCGATTCGACAAAGGACCATCCATGAGCGCAGCCAAGCAAGTCATCGTTGTCGGCGGCGGCATTATCGGCGCGTCCATCGCCTGGCATCTGGCGAAGGCCGGCGCGAAGGTGACGGTCGTTGCCGACAGCGGTGTCGGCGGCGTCGCCACGCCGAATTCCTTTGCCTGGATCAATGCCAGTTGGGGCAATCCAGAGCCGTATTTCCGGCTGCGCACCCGTTCGATGGCCGAATGGACACGGCTGGCGCAGGACCTGCCCGGCATTCCGCTCGCCTGGTGCGGCGGCCTGTGCTGGGACCTGCCGGCGGCCGAGTTGGAAGCCTATGCCACCGAGCACTCCGGCTGGGGTTACGGCATCGAGCGCGTCGACCGTGCGAGAGCCGCGAGCATCGAGCCCAATCTTGCCGAGCTTCCCGATTTCGCGCTGCATGTGCCTGGGGAAGGTGTCGCCGAACCGGTCGCCGCCACGCTGGCGCTGCTGGCCGACGCCGAGCAGCGCGGCGCGCGGATGATGACCGGCACGGCCGTGACAGCGTTGGTGCAGGCCAACGGCAGGGTTACCGGCCTCGATACATCCACCGGACCGATTGCCGCCGACGAGGTGGTGATCGCGGCGGGCGCCGGCTCTCCGGCAATTGCGGCGACGGCCGGGTTAAAACTGCCGATCGAGACGCCGCCCGGCCTGATCGTCCACTCACGCCCCTACGAAAAGCTGCTCAACGGGCTGGTGATCGGCGACCGGCTGCACATGCGCCAGACGGCGGAAGGCCGCATCATCGCCGGCTCGGATTTCGGCGGCGCCGATCCGGGCATGGATGCCGAAGCCACCGCCCGCGAGCTGTTTGCGGCGATGAAGAGCATGTTGCGCGGCGCCGACGGGCTGGAACTGGATTTCCACACGGTCGGTTACCGGCCGACGCCGATCGACGGTTTTCCGATCATCGGGCGCGCTCAAGGCGTCAGCGGGCTCTACGTCGCGGTCATGCATTCCGGTATCACGCTGGCGCCAGCCGTCGGCCTGTTCGCCGCCCGGGAAATCCTCGACGGCGAGCGCGATCCGCTGCTCGAACCTTATGACTTGGCGCGCTTCGCTCAATAGCCGGGCGGACGGCGAAAACCGCTGCTCAGCGGCGCTATTGCCCTGGCGATGCCGAGCAGCCGCGATTCGGACCAGCGTCTGCCGACCAGTTGCAGACCAATGGGGAGGCCGTCAAGATCCTGCGCGTACGGCAGCGAAAGTGCGGGATGGCCGCTGTAGTTGAACACCGCGCCATAGGCCGGCAGCATCCAGTAGCTCTGCTCCCTGTCATCGACCTTGATCGGTATTCCTGGCTCGCAATGCGGAAAGGCCGTGGTCATGGCGACCGGGCACAGCAAGGCATCGCAGCCTTCGAAAAAACGCTCCCAGGCAAGGATTGACTGATCGCGGCGGCCGAGCGCCTCGAACCAGCGCGAGACCGGTGTCGGTTCTTCTGGCGGCTCTGGCTGCGCTGCCTCCAGCATCATGCCGATTAGTGCGCCGCCCTGCGTCAGATCGTCATGCAAGTCGAGCGTCGGCAGTCTTGCTTCCTCGACGGTCGCGCCTGCAGACTGAAGCTTCCTTGCCAGGTTCTCGACAGCGGCCCTGATTTCGCCGGCCACCGGAAAACCCGGAAAGGCCGGCGCGAAAACGATGCGCAGGGTCTTGAGGTCAAGCTCCGGCATACCCTCGACCGGCACCGGCGCAAGATCGGTGTCGCTGCCATCCGGTCCTGCAATGATCGCCAGGATCAGCGCCAGATCGTCGACGTCGCGGGCCAGCGGGCCGATGCAGGACATCAGCCGCACGCTGCGCGCTACGCCACCGGGATCGGGAAAGGCGCCGGCCAAGGAGACGCGATGCTCTGTCGACTTGAGGCCGTAGACGCCGCAGAAGGCGGCAGGCAGGCGGATCGAATCCTGCATATCGGTGCCGACCTCGAACGACGTCATCCCGGCGCAAAGCGCTGCGGCAGCGCCACCGCTGGAACCGCCCGCGGTGCGCGAGAGGTCCCAGGGATTATTGGTGCGACCAAAAAGCGGATTGCCCGACTGCCAGTCGCCCAGCATCGTTGCGACATTTGTCTTGCCGACCAGAACGCCGCCGGCCGCCTTCAGCCTGAGAACGACCGGGCTGTCTTCTCTCGCCACATAGTCGGCAAAGGGCGGAAAGCCTACCGTGGTCTTCATGCCCGATGTTTGGTGCATATCTTTCAGTGTGAACGGCACGCCGTGCAACGGCCCGAGAGCGTCGCCGCGCGCCTGCGCTTCATCGGCTTTCTCGGCGCGTTGCCGCGCTCCTTCCCTGTCGAGCGTGACGACCGCGTTGATCGCCTCATTGTGCCTGTCGATCTGGGCCAGATGCGCGTCCAGCGCCTCCACTGCGGAAGTCTTGCGGTCGCGAATGGCGGCAGCCAATTCTGTGGTGGAGGAAAAGACGAGGTCCATGACCAATGCTCCCGGCTAGCTGGCAGCGCTCGTCTTACCAAATGGCGGATTGCGGCGCGGCTTCAAGCCAAGTTCAGCATTCGAGGGCCGGCATCGCTTGATCGGGATTGCGCAGAGCTTAGCCGACCAGCGCCAGCTTCACCGCGACCCGAGAGAGGGGCGAATGCTCATGCCGAGGCAGACCGCTTCGCCTAGACAGGCCGCCGGCCCGCACTTCGCCTCTAACGTCCCCTGTTGTGCGTCCGCTCGTAAAGCTCGCGGATGATCCGGCTTGCCGTAGAATCGAACAAGAACGGCAGGAAGGCGTGAATGAGCGCGGCGAATGCCGCCATGAACAACCGCGACGAGAACCACGCGGCGAAAGCCATGTGGCCGAAATAGGTTTCGCCCACCGATGCCGGATGAGAGGTGAAAAGTCTTGCGAGCCGTGCGGTCATGCTGGTCCCCTTTTCAGCGCGTGAAGTCCCGATCTTTCGCATCTTGACATGCCTCGCCGGTTCATCGGTCCCAAATCATCCTTGTGTTTGGCCAATTATTGGGACAAACATCCCACATGCCGCTGGAAATCGATGAAATCGACCGAAGATTGCTGGGTGAACTGCAACGTGACGGCACGCTGTCGGTCGACCAATTGTCGGAAAGGGTGTCGCTGTCGCGCAACGCCTGCTGGCGCCGGGTCAAGCGGCTGGAAGAAGACGGCGTCATCACCGGCCGGGTGGCGCTGGTCGATGCGGACAAGCTTGGGCTTGGCCTCTCGGTGTTCATCCTGGTCCGGACCTCCAATCATGATCCGGACTGGCTGCAAAAATTCCGGTCGGCAGTGACCGGTTTTCCCGAGATCACCGGCGTCTACCGCATGTCCGGCGATCTCGATTATGTGTTGCGTGCCCGCGTCGCCGACGTGAAGGCTTATGACCGGCTGTATCAACGGCTGATCGCCAAGGTGGCGCTGTCGGACGTTTCGGCCTCCTTCGTCATGGAGGAGATCAAGGAGACGACCATCGTTCCCGTAGAACTGCGCTGAAGCGGAACTGCGCTGAAAGAAAGCCGTTGATAGCATTGCCGCCGAGTTGACCGAATCGGCGTTGATAGCGATAGGATCCGCCTCATGCGCGCAGCCATCTACACTTCCTCCGTCATCGGTCCGGCCGTCGGCTTCGTCAGGCTGCCGCATGGCGAAGGCCTGCCGCTTCCCGCCTATGAAAGCGCGGGCGCCGCCGGCATGGATCTGCGCGCCGCGGTGCCGGACGACCGGCCGCTGCTGATCCTGCCGGGAAAACGCGCGCTGGTGCCGACCGGGCTGATCCTGGAGATCCCGGAGGGCGTGGAAGGCCAAGTCCGGCCGCGCTCGGGCCTTGCCTTCAAGCATGGGCTCACTTGCCTCAACACGCCAGGCACCATCGACAGCGACTATCGCGGCGAGGTCAAGGTGCTGCTGATCAACCTCGGCGACGAGGATTTTGCAGTGACGCGCGGCATGCGGATCGCCCAGATCGTCTTCGCCCCGGTGACGCAGGCGACCGTCGAGGAGCGGACATTGGCCGGCGGCACGACGCGCGGCTCCGGCGGGTTCGGATCGACCGGCACGGCCTGATGAGAATACCCAAACTCGTCATCTTCGATTGCGACGGGGTTCTGGTCGACACCGAGAACCTGGCCAATCGGCGCCTCGCCGAATGGCTAACCGCAGCCGGCTACCCGGCAAGCTTCGAACATTGCCGCAAGAATTTCTCCGGCCGCTCCATGGTCTCGGTGCAGAAGGAGGTCGAGGCGACCGGCGTCAGCCTCGGCGCCGATTTCGTCGAACGCTGGAACGCCGGCCTGCCGGACCTGTTCGCGCATGGCGTCGAAGCCGTCCCCTATGTCAGGGAGTTCATCGAAGCAGTGCACGCGGCCGGCATCGCAACGTGCGTCGCTTCATCGGCGCGGGTGTCGAAAATGCACATCACGCTCGGCCAGACAGGTCTGCTGCCGCTGTTCGAGCATGCGCTGTTCAGCTCGACCATGGTCTCGCGCGGCAAGCCGTTTCCCGACTTGTTCCTGCATGCCGCAAGCACGATGGGCTTCGCCCCTGCCGACTGCATCGTCATCGAGGACAGCGTCGCCGGGACATTAGCCGGCATTGCCGCCGGCATGCGCGTTTATTCCTACCACGGCGACCCGTATACCGATCGCGACGGACTGACTGAGGCCGGCGGCATCCTGTTCGACGACATGCGCGAACTGGCCGGGCTGGTGCCGATTCACTGACCTAGTGTTCAGACCTCTTATCCGGCTGTACGCCTCAGTCGTTCGTGCTAGCTTGCGAACGCTCGACAGTGGGAGGCGCCAGCGTATGAATTCCATCCTGCTTCGCTTCGTCGTCGCCTGTTTGCTGCTGCCGTGCCTGTGGATGACGGCCGGCGCGCAAGCCGTCAGCTTCCCGGACCTTGGCAGCGCCGTTCCTGGCCACGAGGGCACGACCTATCTCGATCTCGCCAGGATGGTCATTCCCGACCTGGCGGGGGACAAGAACGGCTTCTACCGGGGCTCGATGCCGATCGAGATGCGCCATATCGAGGGCCCGGATCGCGGTGGCTCGCCGCCCGAAACGTCGGGCCTTTCCAATGCCGGCGTGCTCGCCGTCAAGGCCGGCGGCAAGGATCGGCTGGCCATGCTGTTCGACCTTGGCAGCTCGTCGGACAGCGCCGAGGGGTTCGCGGTGCTGGCGCTTTACGATCTTGCCGGCAAGCCGAGACTGCTCGACGCTGTCAATGTCGCCGTCGACCGGAGCACCTCTTTCCGCGATCCGGGCAAGCTGCCGGTTGGACCCGGCGACGACGCCATCATCACCCTGAGCACGCATTTCAATTCGAGCCAGGGCTATGTCAGCACGCCGCTGATCCTGGTCCGCGACGACAGGTTCGAGCTGATCGATACGATCCAAACGTTCGACGAGTCGCTGTGCGCCTACAAACGCACGCAGGAGCTGGCCTTTCGGACCTTTGCGGACGGCCAGCCCTATGCGGCCATCAAGGCGACGGTGACCGATGCCACAGTGCCGAACGGCGAAAGCTGCGACGATCCGGCGCCCGAAGCTTCCTCGCAAAACATCTCCGTCACCTACCATTGGGACGGGGCCGGATACGTCAAGAATTCCGACGCACTGGACAAATTGGCAGGAGAGAACGCCAGTCGCTTCTGAACCAACCGCATTCGTTTGCCCGGCGGGCAGTGGCGGGATAAAATGCGCTTCGCACTCTGGGAGCATCCATGGACAAGGGAAAAATCTTTCGCGACCTGCATAGCTCGATCTTCGTCATGCCCAACCCCTGGGACATCGGCACGACGAAACTGCTGGCCTCCTTCGGTTTCAAGGCGCTGGCGACGACCAGCGCCGGCTTTGCCTTTTCGCGCGGCCTGCCCGACGGCGCGGTGACCTTCGAGGCGATGATCCATCACTGCCGCGAGGTGACGGCGGCGACCGGCCTGCCGGTCTCGGCCGATCTCGAGAAGGGCAAGGGCGACAGCGCGACTAGTGCCGCGGAGACTGTCTTCGCGGCCGAGGCGGCGGGCCTCGCCGGCTGCTCGATCGAGGACCACACCGGCGAGCCCGACAAACCGATCTACGATTTTTCGCATGCCGTCGAGCGCGTCGCCGCTGCAGCGGAGGCGGCACGGGCGCTGAAACACGATTTCGTCTTCACCGCGCGGGCCGAGAATTTTCTGTGGGGCAGGCCCGACATCGACGACACGATCAGGCGGCTGCAGGCCTTCGAGAAGGCCGGCGCCGACGTGCTCTATGCGCCGGGCATCGGCGACATCGAGACGGTGCAGACCGTCTGCTCGGCGCTGACCAAGCCGGTCAACGTCATGGTGAGGCCCGGCTTCACCATTGCCGATCTTGCCCTGGCAGGGGTCAAGCGCATTTCGCTCGGGCCGTGGCTGACCAATTTCGCCTTCGGCATGCTGGAAACGGCGGCGCGCGAGATCCAGCAGGACGGCACTTTCGGCTTCACCCGCGCCGCCATGCCATTCGGCAAGCTGCAGACGTTGTTTGCCGAACCCAATACATGACGCTCACCGTCGTCGACATGCACACCGGCGGCGAGCCGCTGCGGATCGTCACCGGCGGCTATCCCAAGATCCCCGCGGTCACTATCCTGGAAAAGCGCGCCTATGTGCGCGATCACCTCGATCATCTCAGGAAAATCCTGATGTTCGAGCCGCGCGGCCATTACGACATGTATGGCGCGCTGCTGGTGGAACCCGACCTGCCCGGCGCCGACCTCGCCGTGCTGTTCATGCACAATGAAGGCTATTCGACCATGTGCGGCCACGCCATCGTCGCGCTCGGCCGCTACGCCGTCGACGAGGGGCTGGTGGCGCGGCAGGAGCCGGTGACGACGGTCAACATCGAAGCGCCGTGCGGGCTGGTCGTCGCCTCGGTCGAGGTGCAAGACGGCAAGGCCGGTGCGGTGTCGTTTGAAAGCGTGCCGGCGTTTCTGTTCGCCCGCGACCAGGAGATCGAATTGCCGGGCTTCGGTGCGATCGGCTTCGACATCGCCTATGGCGGCGCCTTCTATGCGCTCGCCGATTGCCGCCAGTTCGGGCTGGAGTTCGGCAAGAACCGCGTGCGCGATTTCGTCGATGCGGCGACGGCGTTGACGGAGAAACTGAAGGCCGAGTTCCCGCTGTCGCATCCCGACCATGCCGACCTTGCCTTTCTCTACGGCACCATCCTGACCGACGGACAGGACGTATTTTCCGATGTCCCGACCAAGAACATCTGCGTCTTTGCCGAGGCCGAGGTCGACCGTTCGCCAACCGGCTCGGGCGTCACCGCGCGGCTGGCGGCAATGCATGCCAAGGGCGAAATCGCCGGCCAGACGCGGCTGTTCGAGAGTATTGCAGGCTCGCGCTTTTCCGGCAGCGTGGCGAGGACCGCGAAAGCCGGGCCGCATGACGCCATCATCGCCCGCGTCGGTGGCCGCGCCTACTACTCCGGCCGGGCCGAATTCATCGTCGAGCCCGACGACGAGTTGGGGCGCGGCTTTCTGCTGCGCTAGCGCCGGGGTGTGCTGAGATTCAGGTCAGGCCGCGCTGAGAATGGTGGGCTCCGAGAACCGGAACGCAGCGTACTTTTGGGTACGTGAGTACCGGAAGCGCAGGAAACCGCCACTCGCAAGCCGGCATCACCTGAATATCAGCGCACCCTAAGCCGCTTCCCGCGCTGAGACCGCCTTGTGCAGATGCACCATCATGGCGGCGGCAAACAGCGGTGTCAGAAGGTTGAGCAGCGGCACGGCGAGGAAGGCAGCGACAACCAGCCCGGCGAGAAACACCGTGACAGCATGTTTTTTGCGCAACGCGCGGGCCTCGGCCTCCGGGCGAAAGCGCATGGCGGCGAATTCGAAAAACTCACGCCCCAGCAGATAGCCGTTGACGACGAAGAAGGCGGCGATGTTGATGCCCGGCACCAGCAGAAGCAGCAAGGCCACGATGTTGCCGAGTATGACGACGCCGAAGAAGCGGAAAGCCAGCACCATCGAGCGCAGCGCCGGCGTGGCGCGACCAGGCGGTTCATCGGGATAATCGCTGCGCTCGACCACTTCGGCGACGTCGTCCAGGAACAGGCCGGCGATGATTGCCGTCACCGGCGCGATGAGCAGCGCCAGACCCAGCGCAAGACCGATCCCGGCGACGATGACGCCCAGCCATCCGGCCCATGACGGCAGGCCGGGCAACCATGCGTCGATCCACGGCCAGGCCAGCCATTCGAACAGGCCCTCAATCGCGAACCACAGCGCCGCGAGCGCCAGCAAGGTCAGGCCGAGCGTCTTCACGAACACCGAGCGGAATTCGGGCGAGAACAGCTGGCTGGCGGCGGCGCGGGCGGCGCTAGGGATCACGGCGTTTCCAATTCCATGTTGAACAGGGCTCAAACGGGCCCATGGCAAGACATCTGCGAGATAGGCGGAGACACGACAAGTCACAAGCGCCACCACATCCGGCGTCACGCGATTTCGACCCGATTTATAAATTCACGACCTAGGCAAAGCCGCATCAAATCGCTAGACCCGCCCGCGGCCAGCGTGGCAGAAAGCCGGTGGTTCTTTCGCGGAGACATCATTGATGCCGAACTATGACGTGCTTTGTATCGGTAATGCCATCGTCGACATCATCGCCCAGTGCGACGAGGCGTTCCTGGAGACGAACGGCATCATCAAGGGCGCGATGAACCTGATCGACACAAGGCGCGCCGAACTGCTCTACAGCCGCATGGGCCCGGCCATCGAAGCCTCCGGTGGCAGCGCCGGCAACACGGCGGCGGGCGTCGCCTCCTTCGGCGGTCGCGCCGCCTTCTTCGGCAAGGTCTCGAACGACCCGCTCGGCGAAATCTATGCCCATGACATCCATGCGCAGGGCGTTGCCTTCGATACCAAGCCACTCAACGGCGAGCCGCCGACGGCGCGCTCGATGATCTTCGTCACGCCCGACGGCGAGCGCTCGATGAACACCTATCTCGGCGCCTGCATCGAGCTCGGGCCTGAGGACGTCGAGGCCGACAAGGCTTCGGGCGCGGCAGTCACCTATTTCGAGGGTTATCTGTGGGACCCGCCGCGCGCCAAGGAAGCGATCCGCCAGACGGCGAAGCTCGCGCATGCCGCCGGCCGCGAAGTGTCGATGACGCTATCGGATTCGTTCTGCGTCGACCGCTACCGCGACGAGTTTCTGGATCTGATGCGCTCGGGCACCGTCGACATCGTCTTTGCCAACAGCCACGAGATCAAGGCGCTCTACCAGACCGCCTCGTTCGACGAGGCGCTGGCTCAAATCCGCAAGGACTGCAAGATAGCCGCGGTCACCCGCTCGGAAATGGGCTCGGTCATCGTGCGCGGCGACGAGACCGTCACCGTCGACGCGACAAAAATCCGGGAACTGGTCGACACCACCGGCGCCGGCGACCTCTATGCCGCCGGCTTCCTCTACGGCTACACGCAGGGGCGCAGCCTGAAGGAGTGCGGCGATCTCGGCTCGCTGGCGGCCGGACTGGTCATCCAGCAGCTCGGGCCAAGGCCGAGGCAGAATCTGCGCCACGAGGCTGAGCAGGCTGGGTTGATTTAGCGACGCTTCCCTCTTCCTGTGTAACTGGCAGGAACAGGTATGTGGACCTTTGGGCCTCTCACCCCGAAGACGCGCGTCGGAAGGCGAGTTGGTGGCCTGCCATTATACTGACAATGGCCATAAATATAAATCCGCTTAACTAAAAACGAAACAAGCCGCGTATTACATCCTTCAGGCTTCTATTTTCTGCTAAGACGGTTTCACTAACTGCGGGCATCTCAACTTGTCCAGCCGATTTTTCCGAAACTCTTTTATTCTGGCCACGTTTGTATTTGGAAATCATTTCTGCCTTCCACTTGTCGTAGCTTCTTGTCTCAAGGTTTCGTTTTGTTGAAACGATCCGCTCAAAATGCCGATCGTAATCTCGTTCAAAGGCATTGGGAGAAGCCACCAAATCATGGATTATCCTAGCGAGAGATTCAAGTAATAATAATTTGAATCGAACCGATAGAGCATTCTCTTTCTTTATCGCGGATATCATTGACCCAGAAATGTCCGTCCCTTCCGAATTTAGAGGCCTACTCCATTGCCCATGTGCTAGAGTGTTCCTCATTTCAATCACCGGAGCTAGTTCTCCTGAAATAACATCCGCGAGCGCTCTATACCTCATCAATGCTGTGGGCTTCAGGGTACGTTCCGATAGCTTTGCTTTGGGTACGTTGTATCGCTTTCTATAACCCAATTCGAGCGATGCTTGCCATGATTCGATCTGTGAGCGCTTATCGAATATTTCCTTTCGGGCTATATTATCAAATCCCGAGGGCTCATATAGGAGCTTTTTTAAGCGGCATTCGGCCCAAGCGCCTGTAAGTAACAAGAGGATTTTAATCAGCGTGTTTGCTGATGGGGCATCCTGCCTCGCAAGGGCAGCACGCAATTCTCGCTCGGTGTGCGCGATCCCAGCCTGTACGGCCTTCAGATTCAGAACGTGGGCTTTGTATAAATCCGGAGCACTAAGGACCATTGATTCAGAACTCCCGGCCACCAAAAGGCATAGACGACTTGCCCTTTGGTGGCCGGGAATCGAACCCGACTAGACTCCTTGCGGCATGTTTCCATTACACCATCACCCAACCTTCTGGATCGCACAGTCGGTAATATTGGTCAAGCAAGGGCGCAACCTGAGCGATTGCGGCGATCTCGGCTCGCTGGCGGCCGGACTGGTCATCCAGCAGCTCGGGCCAAGGCCGAGGCAGAATCTGCGCCACGAGGCTGAGCAAGCAGGGTTGATTTAGGGATTTTACCTCCCCCCTTGCGGGAACGTTGATGGGATGTTGCCGCGTAGCGGCGGCTTGTGCCATCGCGCTGCGCGGTCGAACCGCAACAATTGAAACACTTCAGTCGAGTTTCGGCATTCATCCGAAACAACCGGGAGCGAAAAACCGCGCCATGGAGCGAACCCGTCGGGACGGCTCCGCGGTCGAGGCCGCTAACCAACTGAAGGATCAGGAAGATGTTTACTCCCGTAACAGTCGACGCTTTCAGCGGCGTCGATCCCGGCGCGTTGACACCGACGCCGCACGAAAAGCTCCACACCGGCGCGATGGCTCGCGCGCGTCTGGAAAGATCGGCCGTGCCCGCCAAAGGCATGGCGCGCCTGACATCGATGTTTAGGATCGAAGGTCGTCTCGCCGGCATCGTCCTGCTGCTGGCGACGATCATCGGAGCCATGGCCGTCACCAACGGCGCCCGCGCCGAAGATGGCAAGTTCAAGATAAAGCAAGGTATTTCACAGGCCGTGAAGCAGAACTCGGCGTCGCCGCATATGCGCCTCGCCCGCGAGCAGTCGCGACCCAGGATAAATGCGAAAATCAACTGCGCCGTGATTGGCTGCAAAGCCAAGCCGCCGATCCTGAAGCATAGGCCCAAGCTGCATTGCAAGGTGTTCGGATGCAAACCCGGCAAGGACCATGACGGCCACCACGGCAATCACCATGGCCACCACAAGCATGGCTCCTGGGCGTGGGGCGGCGTGACGATCGTCGCTTCCGACCACGGTGGCTGCGGCTATGAATTCTGGAAATGGAAGACGACCGGCTGGCGCTACTGGCGGCATGCCTATCAGAGCTGCCGCGGCTGGAGATGAGCCGTCCCATCGCTGGCGAAGTGTCTGGCCTTCCCCGCATGGGGGAGGCTTTTTTCGCCTGCTGTGGGCAGAGCGGGACTCCGATCTCCTCACGCTCCCGCCGTATAGGCCGCAATCGCCGCCATGTTGACGATGTCACTATCCTTGGCGTTGAGCGAGACGATCTGAACCGGCTTGTTGAGGCCGACCAGCAGCGGGCCGATGACGGTCGAGCCGCCGAGCTCCTGCAGCATCTTGGTCGAGATCGAGGCCGAGTGGAAGGCCGGCATGATCAGCACATTGGCTGGGCCGGTCAACCGGATGAACGGGTATTGCGCCATGGCGCGTGCGTTGAGCGCCACGTCGGCGGCCATCTCGCCGTCATACTCGAAATCCACGCGCCGCTTGTCGAGGATGCGCACCGCTTCCTGGACGCGCTCGGAGCGCTCACCCTGCGGGTGGCCGAAGGTGGAATAGGCGAGCATGGCGAGCCTTGGTTCATAACCCATGCGGCGGGCAAAGCCAGCGGCTTCCTCGGCGATGTCGGCGATCTGCTCGGCATTCGGCATGTCGTGCACGGCGGTGTCGGCGACGATCACGGTTCGGCCCCGCGCCAGCACGATCGAGGCGCCGATGACGCGGTGGCCGGGCTTGGCGTCGATGACGCGGCGGATGTCGTCGAGCGCGGTCGAATAGTTGCGGGTGACGCCGGTGACGATGCCGTCGGCGTCGCCCAATGCCACCATGCAGGCAGCGAAATGGTTGCGGTCGTTGTTGATCAGGCGCTGGCAATCGCGAAACAGGAAGCCCTTGCGCTGCATGCGCTCGTACAGATAGTCGGTGTAGACGCCGTTGCGGCGCGACAGCCGGGCATTGATGATCTCGATGCCTTGTCTGTCGAGCTCGATGCCGGCGTTCCTGGCGTTCTCCTTGATGATATCGTCGCGGCCGAGCAGGATGGCGGTGCCGAGCCGCTGGTTCACATAGGAGACGGCGGCGCGCATGACCTGCTCCTCCTCGCCCTCGGCGAAGACGATGCGCTTGGGCTGGCGGCGCACGCGGTCGTAGATGCGCTGCAGGGTCGAGGCGATCGGGTCGCGGCGGGCGGAAAGCTCCTGGGCGTAGCGGTCGAGATCGAGGATCGGCTTGCGGGCGACGCCGCTATCCATCGCGGCCTTAGCGACCGCGATCGGAATGGCCGAGATCAGCCGCGGGTCGAACGGCACCGGGATGATGTAGTTGGGGCCGAACTTCGGCCGGTTGCCCTGATAGGCGGCGGCGACGTCGTCGGGCACGTCCTGGCGCGCCAGTTCGGCGAGCGCACGCGCCGCGGCGATCTTCATGTCGTCGTTGATGGTGGTGGCCCGCACATCGAGCGCGCCACGGAAGATGTAGGGGAAGCCAAGCACGTTGTTGACCTGGTTCGGATAGTCGGAACGCCCCGTCGCCATGATCGCATCGGTGCGGATCTCGGCCACTTCCTCGGGCGTGATCTCCGGATCGGGATTGGCCATGGCGAAGATGATCGGGTTCTTGGCCATCGACTGCACCATCCTGGTGGTCAGCGCGCCCTTGGCGGAGAGGCCGAGGAACACGTCGGCGCCGTCCAGCGCCTCGGCCAGCGAGCGCGCGTCGGTCTTGACGGCATGCGCCGACTTCCACTGGTTCATGCCTTCGGTGCGGCCCTGGAAGACGACGCCCTTGGTGTCGCACAGGATGATGTTTTCAGGCGTAAAGCCCATCGCCTTCATCAGCTCGATGCAGGCGATGCCGGCCGCACCCGCCCCATTGCAGACCATTTTCGTGGTCTGCATGTCGCGGCCGGTGACTTTGAGCGCATTGATCAGGCCGGCGGCTGAGATGATGGCGGTGCCATGCTGGTCGTCATGGAAGACCGGTATGTCCATCAGTTCGCGCAGCCGTTGCTCGATGATGAAGCATTCCGGCGCCTTGATGTCCTCAAGGTTGATGCCGCCGAAGGAGGGCCCAAGGAAACGCACGCAATTGATGAACTCGTCGGCATCCTCGGTGTCGACTTCGAGATCGATGGAATCGACATCGGCGAAGCGCTTGAACAGAACCGCCTTGCCTTCCATCACCGGCTTCGAGGCCAGCGCGCCGAGGTTGCCGAGGCCGAGAATGGCGGTGCCGTTGGAGATGACAGCGACCATGTTGCCGCGCGCCGTATAGTCGAAGGCGCGGCTGGGGTCCTCGGCGATGGCGAGGACGGGAACCGCGACGCCCGGCGAATAGGCGAGGCTGAGGTCGCGCTGGGTGGCCATCGGCTTGGTGGCGACGATCTCCAGCTTGCCGGGGCGGCCCATCGCGTGGAATTCCAGCGCCTCCTGCGCACTGACGGAGGGTCCGGGGTTTTCGGTTTTCCTGGCCATGATGCTTTCGATTTCCTCACCCGTGCGGCACCGCTTGAGACGGGTGCAATGCTTTCTTTTGTGGAACGTTCGGGATTAAGGCTACACTTCGCCGCTGTAAACCGCCAAGCAGATGGCTTAGAAATTTTGGAAGCAGCTTCTTGAACGACGAAACGCCCATTCGCAGCGAGAGCGCTACGCCGGCCTTTGCGCCGGCGACGCCGATGATGGAGCAGTATATCGAGATCAAGGCCGCGAACCCGGACTCGCTGCTGTTCTACCGCATGGGCGATTTCTACGAGCTGTTCTTCGACGACGCCGAAAAGGCGAGCCGGGCGCTCGGCATCGTCTTGACCAGACGCGGCAAGCACCAGGGGCTCGACATCCCGATGTGCGGCGTGCCGGTGCATGCCGCCGACGATTACCTGCAGAAGCTGATCGGACAAGGGTTCCGCGTCGCCGTCTGCGAGCAGATCGAGGATCCGGCAGAGGCGAAGAAGCGCGGCGGCAAGTCGGTGGTGCGCCGCGACGTGGTGCGGCTGGTGACGCCGGGCACCATCACCGAGGACAAATTGCTGGCGCCGTCGGAATCGAGTTTCCTGATGGCGCTTGGCCGGGTGAAGGGCGGGGCCGAACCAAGAGGCGGGGAGCGCGGCAGCGCGACAGGGAACCAAGGAAGTTTTGCGCTGGCCTGGATCGAGATCTCGACCGGCGCCTTCCGCGTTGCCGAGACCACCGCCGACCGGCTGCTCGCCGATGTCTTTCGCGTCGACCCACGCGAGCTGATCGTCGCCGAGCCGGTGTTTTATGATCCCGAACTGAAACCGGTGTTCGATGTGCTCGGCCGGGTCGCCAATCCGCAGCCGCCGAGCCTGTTCGACTCGGCGTCGGCCGCGGGCCGCATCGCCCGTTTCTTCGAGGTGGCGACGCCGGACAGTTTCGGCACGTTTTCCCGCGCCGAGCTGTCGGCGATCTCAGGCGTCATCGCCTATGTCGAGAAGACGCAGAAGGCCGAGCGGCCGCCGCTGTCGCGGCCCGAGCGCGAGGAGCAGGGTTCGACGCTGTTCATCGATCCGGCGACACGCGCCAATCTGGAACTGCTGCGCACCCTGTCCGGCAGCCGCGAGGGTTCGCTGTTCAAGGCAATCGACCGCACGGTGACCGGCGGCGGGGCAAGGCTGCTCGCCGACCGGCTGATGGCGCCGCTGACCGACCCGGCGGCAATTGGTGCAAGACTGGACTCGGTGTCGTTCTTCCGGTCCGAGACACGACTGTGCCAAGCGGTGCGGGCGAGTCTGAAGAGCGTCGCCGACATGCCGCGGGCGCTTTCCCGGCTGGCGCTCAACCGCGGCGGCCCGCGCGATCTCGGCGCGCTGCGTGCCGGGTTCGAGGCAGCCGGTGCTATCGCCGAACTGTTTGGGGCGACTGCCCTTCCGCAAGAACTGGCGGCGGCGCTGGCGGCGATCGAGGCGCTGCCACGCCCGCTGGCCGAGCATCTGACGCAGGCGCTGGGCGACGAGCTGCCGCTGCTCAAGCGCGGCGGCGGCTTCGTCCGTTCCAGCTACCACGTTGAGCTCGACGAGATGCGGGCACTGCGCGACGAATCGCGCAAGGTCATTGCCGGGCTGGAGCGCTCGCTGATCGATGAAACCGGCATCCGCTCGTTGAAAATCCGGCACAACAATGTGCTTGGCTACTACATCGAAGTCACCGCCAACCACCATGCGATCATGACGAGCAGCGATGGGGCGAAGGCGCGCTTCATCCACCGCCAGACCATGGCCAATGCCATGCGCTTCACCACGACGGAACTGGCCGAGCTGGAATCGAAGATCGCCAACGCCGCCGACCGGGCACTGGCGATCGAGCTTGCCACCTTCGAAACGCTGACGGCGGAAGCGGTCGGCCAGGCGGACAAGATCCGCGCCGGAGCCGAAGCGCTTGCCGTTCTCGACGTGTCGGCAGCCCTCGCCCTGCTGTCCGAAAGCGAGGCCTGGTGCCGGCCGCTGGTGGACGCGAGCCTCGCCTTCGCGATTTCGGGCGGGCGGCATCCGGTGGTGGAACAGTCGCTGCGGCGTTCGGGCGAAGGACCGTTCGTCGCCAATGATTGCGATTTATCGCCGGAAGGTGATGCCAAAAACGGCGCGATCTGGCTGCTGACCGGCCCCAATATGGGCGGCAAATCGACCTTCCTCAGGCAGAACGCGCTGATCGCCATCCTCGCCCAGACCGGCTCCTTCGTGCCGGCGGCATCAGCTCATATCGGCGTCGTCGACCGGCTGTTTTCGCGTGTCGGTGCCTCGGACGATCTGGCGCGCGGCCGCTCGACCTTCATGGTCGAGATGGTCGAGACGGCGGCGATCCTCAACCAGGCCGGCGAACGCGCGCTGGTGATTCTCGACGAGATCGGCCGCGGCACCGCTACTTTCGACGGCCTGTCGATCGCCTGGGCGGCGGTCGAGTATCTGCACGAGAAGAACCGCTGCCGGGCAATCTTCGCCACCCATTTCCACGAGATGACGGCGCTGGCCGGCAAACTCGCTCGACTGCACAACGTCACCATGCGCGTCAAGGAATGGGAGGGCGACGTGGTCTTCCTGCACGAGGTCGGCAAAGGTGCCGCCGACCGCTCCTATGGCGTGCAGGTGGCGCGGCTTGCCGGCCTGCCGGAAGCGGTGGTCGGGCGGGCCAGGGAAGTGCTGCACCAACTGGAAGCGGGCGAGGTTTCGGGCAAGGCAAACCGGCTGGTCGACGACCTGCCGCTGTTTTCGGTGGCGATGAGGCGAGAAGCGCAAAAGCCGGCCAGGAACGATGCGCTCGGCGAGGCGCTCGGCGCGATCAATCCCGACGAGATGACGCCCCGCGAGGCGCTGGAGGCGCTGTACCGGCTGAAGGGGCTGGCGGGGAAGCCGTAGCGCCACAGCTCGGCCAAGGCAGGCGAACTCGCCGAAGCGACAGTCTGCGCCATCCAGGGCGCGCTCACGCTGGGACGCGCTTTCGACGATACGGCGGTCTTTTCCCGCGCGCTGCAACGGGCGCGGGCGGCGCTCGGCTAGAGTTTTTTACAAGGGCTCGAAGCGGAAGGCTGTTTCGGTGCGGGAAACCCTACCGACGCCCGGTGAATCGAGATGCGCTCCCGCGACGTAGCAGGCGTTGCCAGTTGCCATCGCCAGTATTTGCCGCCGGGTTGTCCTCGCCTGCTCCTGGTCGGCGTCGAATTCCCACGCGATCTCCGGGTGGTCGAATTGAAGCGATGGCACATGCACAATGTCGCCCCAGATCAATAGTGTTTCGCCGTCGCTCACAAGGCGAAAGCAGGTGTGGCCGACTTCATGGCCAGGGGTGGCGATCGTATCGATATGCGCGCTAAGGCGCTGCCCAGGATCGAAGGGCTGGGCGCGACCGTGGAAACGCTCCAGCCTTGTCTCCTCGCGAAACATGCCAAGCTCAAGTCGCGGGACAAGCAGGCGTGAGAGTTGCGGGAAGCCGTCGCCACCGTCGGCAAGGATGAGCCCGTGGATATGGTCAAGATGGGTGTGGGTGAAGGCAACAGTGCGTACCCGGTCGACGGCGATCTTCGCCTCGCGCATCGCCTTGGGCAGATGCCCCATTGTCGGGTGCCAGGCGTTCGAAGCCCCTGTGTCGATCAGCGTGATTTCGTCGCCGTCATCGATGGCAAAGGCGTTGACGGATAACCGGAGCGCGCCGTCAATGAGTGGAACCTGCAACGGCAGGTCATCGCCGAATACAATGTTTCCAGGCTGGCGCAGCCGCCTTGTTGGCATGTCAACGTAACCGTCGCGCAGCGACGTGACCGTCATATCGCCGATTTTGTATGCCGTGTGATGATGCCCAGCTGAAATTCGTTCCAATGCTCACTCTCTGTTCTTCTGAAAACCAGTTCCCACTTTTCGAAATCTAGATCATCTCCAGCCCGCGCTTGCGGGTCGGCGGCGGGAAGGCGCGGTCGATTTCTGCGAAATCTTCCGAGGTGAGCTCGATGTCCAACGCAGCGACATTCTGGCGGACATGCTCTTGTTTGCTGGCCTTTGGAATGGCGATGACACCAGGCTGCGCCATCACCCAGGCAAGCGCGATTTGCGCCGGCGTGGCATTGTGGCGGGCCGCGATGGCTTCGAGCCTGGCGTTGCGCGCCAGCGTGCCCTGATCGACCGGCGAATAGGCCATCAGCGGAATGCCGCGCTGCCGGCTCCAGGGGGCGAGATCGAATTCGGGGCCGCGCTGGGTCAGATTGTAGAGGATCTGGTTGGTCTGGACGCTGTCGCCGGCCGGCAGCTGGATCAGTTCCTCCATCTCGTGGGTGTCGAAATTGCTGACGCCCCAGTGGCGGATCTTGCCGGCCTTTTTCAACGCCTCGAAGGCCTCGACCGTTTCCGTCAGCGGCACGCTGCCGGGCCAATGCAACAGATAAAGATCGACGTGGTCGGTGCGCAGATGCCTGAGGCTTCTCTCGCACGCCGCCGGCACGCCGGCGCGCGAGGCATTGGACGGCAGCACCTTGGAGACCAGGAACACCTCGTCGCGGCGCCCGGCAATGGCATCTGCCACCACCTCCTCGGCACCGCCGCTGGCATACATTTCGGCGGTGTCGATCAGCGTCATGCCGAGATCGAGCCCGAGCTTCAGGGCATCGACCTCATCGGCATGGCGGCTGAAATCCTCGCCCATCTTCCACGTGCCTTGACCCAGCACCGGAACGGCTTCGCCCGAGGGCAATGTGGTGGTTTTTATCGTTGACGGCATGGCGCGCTCCAGTCGAGGCCCGATGGCAGCACAGCCTTCGGGAGAAATCCAGATGAAAGTCCTTCCCTGGATTTCCTCCGGACTGCTTGACGCCTACTTCACAGGGTGGGCGTCGAGCCAATCCTGCATCTGCTTGATCTCGGCGTCCTGCGCCGCGATCACCGCTTCGGCCAGCTTGCGCATTTCCGGATCCTTGCCATTGGCGAGCTCGATCTTGGCCATGTCGATGGCCGCCTGGTGATGCGGGATCATGCCGCGGGCGAAATCGACATCGGCATTGCCGGAATATTCGAGCGCCATCATGTCGGTGTGCATCTTGTCCATCGCCGCCTTGTAGCCGTCGGTTGAGGGGCTTTGCGCGCTCATCGCCCCCATGTCGTGTTTCATCTCCTGGGCTTGCGACGGAATGCTTTCGAGGAAAACGGCAAGCAGCATTCCCCCCGCCATCAGCAGCAGCACGATCTTCTTGGCCAAGGTCATTCATGATCTCCTTTTTGAACGAATTCCTATCTGGGGATTTCGCTCAGAGTTTCAACGTCCTGAGCCGCAACGCGTTGGTGATGACCGAAACCGAGGACAGGCTCATCGCCGCTGCCGCCAGCATCGGCGACAGAAGCGTGCCGGTGAGCGGATAGAGCACGCCGGCGGCGACCGGCACGCCAAGCACGTTGTAGAGGAAGGCGAAGAATAGATTCTGGCGGATGTTGCGGATCGTCGCCTGGGCGAGCGTGCGGGCCCGGACGATGCCGTTGAGATCGCCCTTGACCAGCGTGATCCCGGCGCTTTCGACCGCGACATCGGCGCCGGTTCCCATGGCGATGCCGACGTCGGCGGCGGCCAGCGCCGGCGCGTCGTTGACACCGTCGCCGGCCATCGCGACGCCAGCGCCCCTGGCGCGCAACTCCTCGACCAGCGCGCTCTTCTGTTCCGGCAGCAGCCCGGCACGAACCTCGTCGATGCCGAGTTTGCTGGCGATGGCTTTCGCCGTGCGTTCGTTGTCACCGGTCGCCATGATGATCCTCAGGCCGCGCTCGTGCAGCGCCTTGATCGCCTCTGATGTCGTCGCCTTGATCGGGTCGGCGACGGCGACGATGCCGGCCAGTTTGTTGCCGACGGCGACGAACATCGCGGTCTTGCCCGCGGCCTGCAGCGCCTCGGCGCTGGTCGAGACGGATGCGATATCGATGCCGAGATCGGCCATCATCGCGGCGTTGCCGAGCGCGACCTTCTTTCCCGACACCGTGCCGGAAACGCCCTTGCCGGTGATCGCCTCGAAACCACCGGCGTCGGGGATCTCCACCCCGCGTTCACGGGCACCTTCGACGATTGCCTCGGCCAGCGGGTGCTCCGAGCCTTTTTCCAGGCCGGCGGCGAGTGCGAGGAGATCATCTTCCGTCACGCCTTCGGCAGCGACGACGTCGGTCAATCTCGGCCGGCCTTCGGTCAATGTGCCGGTCTTGTCGACGATCAACGTGTCGACCGAAGCAAAGCGTTCGAGCGCCTCCGCGTCCTTGATCAGCACGCCGGCATGCGCGCCGCGCCCTGTGGCGGTCATGATCGACATCGGCGTGGCAAGACCGAGCGCGCAGGGACAGGCGATGATCAGCACTGAGACCGCCGAGACGATGGCAAAGATCAGGCTGGGTTGCGGCCCGAAGATCGCCCAGGCGATGAACGCAACGATCGCAACCACTACGACGGCCGGGACGAAATAGAAGGAGACGCGGTCGGCCAGACCCTGGATCGGCGCACGCGAACGCTGCGCCTTGGCGACGAGCTCGACGATCCGTGCCAGCGTGGTCTCAGCGCCGATCCTCTCGGCGCGCATGATCAGCGAACCGTTCTTGTTGAGCGTGCCGCCGGTGAGCGGGTCGCCTTCAGTCTTTTCGACCGGCAGAGGCTCGCCTGACAGCATCGATTCGTCGATGGAAGAGCGGCCGTCCAGCACGATGCCGTCGACCGGCACCCCATCGCCGGGGCGGATGCGCAGGCGATCGCCGACCTTTACCGTGTCGAGCGGCACGTCGTTTTCGGAACCGTCCTCGCCAATCAGCCGAGCAGTCTTCGGCGCGAGGTCGAGCAGCGCGCGGATCGCCGAACCGGTTTTTTCACGGGCGCGCAATTCCAGCACCTGGCCGAGAAAAACCAGCGCCACGATGACGGCGGCTGCCTCGAAATAGACCGGCACCGTGCCTTCATGACCGCGGAACTGGTGCGGAAATATATCCGGGAACAGCGTGGCGACGACGCTGTAGAGATAGGCGGCGCCAACGCCGAGCGAGATCAGCGTCCACATGTTGGGACTGCGGTTGAGAACCGAATCCCAACCGCGATGGAAGAAGGGAAAGGCGGCCCACAAGACAACCGGGCTCGCAAGCGCCAGTTCCACCCAGACCTTCGCCGAATCCTCGATGAAGGCGCTAAACGTCAGGCCGAGCATCGGCGCCATGGCGAAGATCAGCAATGGCACGGACAAGACTGCACTCACCCAGAAGCGCCTGGTGAAATCGACCAGTTCCGGGTTCGGCCCCTCATCGCCTGATGGTACACCCATCGGCTCCAGCGCCATGCCGCAGATCGGGCAGGCGCCAGGTTTGTCGCGGACGATTTCGGGATGCATCGGGCAGGTGTATTGCGTGCCTTTCGGCATCGCCTGAGGCTCTGGCTTGTCGCCAAGATACTTTGCCGGCTCCGCCTCGAATTTCACCTTGCAACCGGCCGAGCAAAAATAGAAGCCCTGGCCTTCATGGCGGGAAAAATGCTTCGCGGTGGCACGGTCGACATGCATGCCGCAGACCGGGTCGGTGGCCGTAAGGTACTTTTCCGGCTCGGCCGCAAATTTCGAACGGCAGCGCTCGCTGCAGAAATGATAGAGATGGCCATGCTCGGCTGTCGGCTTGCCGACGGCCGGATCGACGGTCATGCCGCAGACCGGATCGCGAATGACGGCGTCGGCGACGGACGGAGCAGCTTTCGCCGAGCAGCAGCCGCTATGCGCGTGATGGTCGTGGTCGGAATGGGTCATGCGGAGAGGCCTCTCTGTCTCGATCTTGAAATGGAGGTAGTGCTTCCAGTGACTGGAAGGTCAAGGGCCAATTTCAACCTTTCGTGCCGTGGTGTATGCCCGATGGGCCTGGGTCGGAAAAATCCCGCACCCAACCGCATCCATATGCTATGGACGCCACCACTTTCGGCTAACTGCATCGATCCCGTTCAAATGAAATGCCTGGTCATCAATCTCGATCGGTCCCGCGACAGGCTCGCCCATATGACGGCCGAGTTTGCCAGTCTCGGCGTTCAGTTCGAACGGGTTGCAGCGATCGACGCGCAGGATCGGCCGGACCTCGCCCGCATGCCGCTGCGCGTCAAGCGCAAGTCGTTGCTGCGCCTGACCGACGCCGAGATCGCTTGTCTCCTCAGCCATAAAGCCTGCTGGGCGATCATCGCGGCCGGCGACGATGACTACGGTGCCGTCTTCGAGGACGACATCGTCTTTTCCGCAAAAGCCGGCGCATTGCTTGCCGACGCCGGCTGGATTCCGGCCGATGCCGATATCGTCAAGCTGGAGACGTTCTTCAAGAAAACCACGATCGCGCGCAAACACGTTTCTGCAGGCCGCGGCTTTTCCGTGTCCAGGCTTCACAGGATCCACATCGGGACAGCCGGCTACATAGTTTCAAGGCAGGCCGCGCGCGACCTCATCAATGCCACCGAGGATATCGGTATTCCGGTCGATCACGTCGTCTTCAATCCGGGCTTGGCAACATCGTCCAGCAAGACCATCTATCAGCTTGTTCCAGCGCTGTGCGTCCAGGACCAGTTCCTGGGCGACAAGGCGATCGGGCTGCCAAGCCTGCTCAAATCGGAGCGGAGCGACCAGTGGGCTGCAATCGGCATGGTCAAAAGACATAAGAAGACGGGAGCCAACAAGATCAAGGCCGAGGTCAAGCGGATCGTGCAGCAGATTTTCGACCTCTGCCGGCTGCGGCAGGAGACGATCATCCCGTTCGACTATCGTGGAGAGCGTGTCCGTCCGCCCCATACCCAGCGCCGCGAAAACGCGCTATAGACGCCGCCGAAACGGCGAGGCCGATCTGCGCACATGGCAAGAATCTCTCTAAAGCTCGATGAACTGATCGACGGCGATGCCTTGCGTCGCGAGATGACTGCGCTGACTGCGGCCACGGCAGGCGACGGCTCCGGCAAAACTGCGCGCGCCGGTGTTCTCCAGCTTCTCAAGGGCAGGCTAGCCGCCGGCCGCACCGTCGCTGAACGCATGCTGATGGACGATGGCAGCGGCACCGCTTGCGCCGCCCGGCTGTCGCATCTCATGGACGAAATCATCCGCGCGCTCTACGACTTCGCCGCCACCCATGTCTATCGCGTCAAAAACCCGTCATCGGCCGAACGCATGGCCGTCGTCGCGGTCGGCGGCTATGGCCGCGGCACGCTGGCGCCGGGATCCGACATCGATCTCCTCTTCCTGCTGCCCTACAAGCAGACGCCATGGGGCGAGCAGATCGTCGAATACATGCTCTACATGCTGTGGGATCTGGGGCTGAAGGTCGGCCACGCCACCCGCAATATCGACGAATGCCTGCGGCAGTCGCGCACCGACATCACCATCCGCACCTCGATCCTGGAAGCGCGTTTCCTGTGGGGCGAGCAGAAGCTCTATGACGAGCTCTTGCAGCGTTTCGACCGCGAGGTGGTGCGCACGACCGGACCCGAATATGTGCAGGCCAAGCTTGCCGAACGCGACGAACGTCACGCCAAGGCCGGCGAAAGCCGCTATTTGGTCGAACCCAACGTCAAGGACGGCAAGGGCGGCCTGCGCGACCTGCAGACGTTGTTCTGGATCGGCAAATACTTCTACCGGGTGCGCACCGGCGAGGAGCTGGTCGAAAAGGGCGTCTTCACCGACAGCGAATACAGGGAATTCCAGAAGGCCGAGGATTTCCTGTGGGCGGTGCGCTGCCACATGCATTTTCTCACCGGCAAGGCCGAGGAACGGCTGCATTTCGACATCCAGCGCGAGATCGCCGAACGGCTGGGCTACACCACACATCCGGGCCTGTCGGCGGTCGAGCGCTTCATGAAGCACTACTTCCTCGTCGCCAAGGATGTCGGGGATCTCACCCGCATCTTCTGCGCTGCGCTCGAGGAAGAGCAGGCCAAGCACGTGCCTGGCTTCAACCGCATCTTCCTCACCTTCTCGCGCCGCAAGCGCAAGCTTGCCGGCACGTCCGATTTCATTATCGACAACCATCGCATCAACATCGCCGACGACCAGGTGTTCGAGCGCGACCCGGTCAATCTCTTGAGGCTGTTCTGGTTCGCCGACAAGCATGGGCTTGAATTCCACCCCGATGCGCTGAAGCTTTTGACCCGTTCGCTCGGCCTCGTCGGCAAGGCACTCAGGCGCGACGAGGAAGCCAACCGGCTGTTCCTCGACATATTGACGTCGGACCGCAATGCCGAACTCAATCTCAGGCGCATGAACGAGGCGGGGCTGCTGGGAAAGCTGATCCCGGATTTCGGCAAGATCGTCGCCATGATGCAGTTCTCGATGTACCACCATTACACTGTGGACGAGCATTTGATCCGCTGCATCGGCGTGCTGGCCGAGATCGAGCGCGGCGACGGCGAAAAAACCCATCCGCTTTCCCACAAGCTGATGCCGGGGCTGAAGAAAAGCCGCGAGGCGCTCTATGTCGCGGTGCTTTTGCACGACATTGCCAAGGGGCGGCCGGAGGACCATTCCGAGGCGGGCGCCCGGATCGCGCGGCGCATCTGCCCGCATATGGGGCTATCGGCGGCCGACACCGAAACGGTCGCCTGGCTGGTCGAGAACCATCTCGTCATGTCGATGACGGCGCAGACCCGCGATCTCAACGACCGCAAGACGATCGAGGATTTCGCCGCGATCGTGCAGTCGGTCGAACGGCTGAAGCTGCTGCTCGTCCTCACCATCTGCGACATCAGAGGTGTCGGGCCGGGCGTTTGGAACGGCTGGAAGGGGCAGTTGCTGCGCACGCTCTACTACGAGACCGAATTGCTGTTGACCGGCGGGTTTTCGGAAGTGTCGCGTGCGATGCGCACCGCGGCTGCCCGCGAAAAGCTGGCCGAGGCGCTCGCCGATTGGCCGGAAAAGGCCCGCAAGCGCTATGTCGGCAAGCACTACGAGAATTATCTGCTGACGGTCGATCTCGCCGACCAGCTTCGCCACGCCGAATTCATCCGCGAGGCGGATGCGGCGGGCAAGAAGCTCGCCACCATGATCAAGACCCACCAGTTCGAGGCGGTGACCGAGATCACCGTGCTGGCGCAGGACCATCCCCGACTGCTTTCGGTCATTGCCGGCGCCTGTGTGGCGGCCGGCGGCAACATCGTCGATGCGCAGATCTTCACCACCTCCGATGGCCGCGCGCTGGACACGATCCTGATATCGAGGGAGTTCGACCGCGACGAAGACGAGCGCCGCCGCGCCGAACGCGTCGGCCGCCTGATCGAGGACGTGCTGTCGGGCAAGAGCTGGCTGCCGGAGATGATCGAAAAGCGGACCAAGCCGCGGCGCGGCGCCAAGGTCTTCCGCATCCAGCCGCGCGCCGAAATCCGCAACACGCTGTCGAACCGGTTCTCGGTGATCGAGGTCGAGGGGCTGGATCGGCCGGGCCTGCTGTCCGAGATCACCGGGGCGTTGTCCGACCTGTCGCTCGACATCGCGTCGGCGCACATCACCACCTTCGGCGAAAAGGTCATCGACACCTTCTATGTCACAGACCTCACCGGCCAGAAGATCGACAGCCCGACGCGCACGACCGCCATTCACAACAGGCTGATCGCGGCCCTCGAAGGCACCGAGCGCGGCGGCAAGGCCAAGGCCGCCGCCGAGTGAACGCCGGCCTCGATTTTTCCCCATCACGCAGGCAATCTCCGCACAAATGAGCCTTGTCAAGAAATTCGCGACGGTCGCTTCCGGCACGCTGATGAGCCGCGCTCTCGGCTTCGCCCGCGAGATGCTGATGGCGGCCGCACTCGGCACCGGACCGATCGCCGACGCCTTCAACGCCGCGTTCCAGTTCCCCAACACCTTTCGCCGTCTGTTTGCCGAAGGCGCCTTCAACGCCGCCTTCGTGCCGCTCTTCGCCAAGGAGATCGAGACGCACGGCACCGATGGCGCCAAGCGCTTCTCCGAAGAGGTGTTCGGCGTGCTGTTCACAGCGCTGCTGGCGCTGACCATCGCCATGGAACTGGCGATGCCGCTGATCGTGCGCTACCTGGTGGCGCCGGGCTTTGCCGACACGCCGGGAAAGTTCGAGATGACGGTCGGGCTTGCGACCATCATGTTTCCCTACCTGATCTGCATGTCGCTCGGCGCCATGATGGCCGGCATGCTGAATTCGCTGCGCCGCTATTTCGCCGCCGCGGTGGCGCCGGTGTTCCTCAACATCATCCTGATCGGCGTGCTTGCCTATGCCTGGCACAAGGGATCGGACGCGCGCACCGTCGGCTTCGCGCTGGCCTGGGGCGTGCTGGCGGCGGGACTGGTGCAGCTGGCGATCGTCTGGGTGGCGGTGCGCCATGCCGGCATCTCGATCGGTTTCCGCCGGCCAAGGATGACGCCCAATGTCAAGCGGCTGCTGATCCTGGCGCTGCCGGCGGCGATCACCGGCGGCATCACCCAGATCAACCAGCTGATCGGCACGGCGATCGCGTCGGCGCAGGACAGCGCGGTGTCGTCGCTCGCCTATGCCGATCGCATCTACCAACTGCCGCTCGGCGTCGTCGGCATCGCCGTCGCCA
This sequence comes from Mesorhizobium sp. M6A.T.Cr.TU.017.01.1.1, assembly GCF_004023115.1. Classification (NCBI taxonomy): domain Bacteria; kingdom Pseudomonadati; phylum Pseudomonadota; class Alphaproteobacteria; order Hyphomicrobiales; family Phyllobacteriaceae; genus Mesorhizobium; species Mesorhizobium sp. M6A.T.Cr.TU.017.01.1.1. The sequence goes on along the minus strand of NZ_RZTA01000058.1, from coordinate 9,305 downwards.
TCGTGCTCCTGCCCGAACTGTCGCGGGCGCTGAAGTCAGGCAATCTGATCGAGGCGGCCAATCTGCAGAACCGGTCGGTGGAGTTCACCTTGTTTCTGACCTTGCCGGCGGCGGCGGCCCTGCTGGTCATGTCGGAGCCGATCGTTGGGCTGGTCTACGAACGCGGCGCCTTTGCCGCCAACAACTCGACGCCGATCGTGGCGTCGATCCTGGCGATCTTCGGCCTGGGCTTGCCAGCCTTCGTGCTGATCAAGGCGTTCACCCCAGGCTATTTCGCCCGCGAGGACACGCGCACGCCGATGATCTTCGCCGCCATCTCGGTGGCGGTGAACGTCACCACCGCACTGACGCTGTTTCCGTCGATGGGCGCGCCGGGCATTGCGGTCGCCTCGGCCGTCGCCGGCTGGGTCAATGCGCTGATGCTGCTCGGCGTGCTGATCCGGCGCGGCCATTGGGGCCGCGACGTGCCGCTCATGAGACGTATCCCACGGCTGGTGCTGTCGGCGGCGGTGATGGGGGCGGCGCTCTATTTTGCCGAGCACTGGTTTGCCGCCTGGCTTGCCTCGGGCTCGCCGCTGGTCATCAAGGCTACGACGCTTCTTGCGCTGGTAGCCGGCGGGGCGTTGCTTTATTTCGTCACCGCCTTCGCCACCGGCGGCGCCGACTTCGGCATGATCCGGCGCAATATCAGGCGAGGAGCGGCGAAGGCGCCGCCTGTCCCAAAATCCGAACTGGACGAATAATCCGCAGACTCTGAGCGCGGCGCCGGTCTTGATCGGATCGCCGCCTTCGTCCATAAGCGCGCCGTCGAAAGACTTTCGCCGCGCGCGAAACGGCCCTCCACAAGCCATGAGGACATCATGACCGCCTTCAAACCGCTCGTCTTTTCCGGCGTCCAGCCGACCGGCAATCTGCACCTCGGCAACTATCTCGGCGCCATCAAGAAATTCGTCGCCCTGCAGGACACCTCCGATTGCATCTATTGCGTCGTCGACCTGCATTCGCTGACCGCGCAGCTCGTGCATGAGGACCTGGCGGATCAAACGCGTGCGATCACCGCGGCGTTTCTCGCCTCCGGCATCGACCCGAAAAAGCACATCGTCTTCAACCAGTCGCGGGTCATGCAACACGCCGAGCTCGCCTGGATCTTCAACTGCGTGGCCCGCATCGGCTGGATGAACCGCATGACGCAGTTCAAGGACAAGGCCGGCAAGGACCGCGAGAACGCCTCGCTCGGGCTGCTTGCCTATCCGAGCCTGATGGCTGCCGACATCCTTGTCTACCGTGCCACCCATGTGCCGGTCGGCGATGACCAGAAGCAGCATCTGGAGCTGACACGCGACATCGCGCAAAAATTCAACAACGACTTTTCGGACCGCATCGCCGGCCTTGGCGTCGGCATAGAGATGAAGGTCGGCGAAGAGACGGTGAACGGCTATTTCCCGCTGACCGAGCCGATCATCGGCGGACCGGCGGCGCGCATCATGTCGCTGCGCGACGGCTCGAAGAAGATGTCGAAGTCGGACCCGTCGGACCTGTCGCGCATCAATCTGACCGACGATGCCGACACCATCTCGAAGAAAATCCGCAAGGCCAAGACCGACCCCGAGGCGTTGCCCGGGGAATTGGACGGCCTTGCCAGCCGGCCCGAAGCCGAAAACCTCGTCGGCATCTATGCGGGTCTCGCCGAGATATCGAAGGAGGCGGTGCTGAAAGAGTTCGGCGGCCAGCAGTTTTCGGCGTTCAAGCCGGCGTTGGCCGACCTTGCCGTGGAAAAGCTGGCGCCGGTCGCCGGTGAAATGCGCCGCATTTCCGATGACCGTGCCTATGTCGACGCAGTGCTCAGGGATGGCGGCGAGCGCGCGGGACTATTGGCCGAGGCGACGATGAAGACCGTGCGCGACATCATCGGCCTGCTGCAAAGCTGATCTGCGCCCAACATCGCTACATCCGCCGGTCGCTTGCGGCCGGGCTGTGGCGGTGGCAGATTGCGAACCGAAACCGTCGAACAGGGTGAATATGGTCTCCAAACGCCTCAGCCGCGAAGCCGGCCATCGCCGCAAGTTCCTGGCGATCATCGACGACACGCCTGAATGCGAGCGGGCCGTCGTCTACGCCTCGAAGCGCGCGCAGAGCACCAACGGCGTGCTGGTGCTGCTCTATGTGATCGAGCCGGACGATTTCCAGCATTGGCTGGGTGTCGAGAAGATCATGCGCGAGGAGGCTACAGCGACGGCTCGCGCGGCCCTCGACAGCTATGCCAACAAGGTGCGCCAGAAGCTCGGCATCGAGCCGGAACTGGTGGTGCGCGAAGGCAAGCCGACGGAAGAGATCCACAAATTGATCGAAGAAGACCAGGATATCGCCATCCTCGTGCTGGCGGCCGGCGCCGGCAAGGAGGGGCCGGGGCCGCTGGTCGGCGCGGTCGCCGGCAAGGGCGCCGCCTTCCCCATCCCGGTGACGGTGGTGCCGCAGAACCTGTCTGACGAAGAAATCGACAGCCTGGCCTGAGGTGTGCTGATATTCAGGTGAGGTCGGCCTGCAAACGGCGGCTTCCTGCGCTTCCGGTGCTCACGTACCAAAAGTACGCTCCGCTCCGGTTCTCGGAAACCATCATTTTCGGCTCGCCCTGGCTCAACACACCTCAAACCATGTTGCAGAAGACCGCAAAAACATTCTCCCAGCCAGCCGTTCTAGCGATGGCTTTCGCTTGAATGTCCCGCCGAGAAGGCCTATTTAGAATTATTCCAAACTGTCTGCCCGAATGGGCACGGAGACGTCCATGTTCATCCAGACCGAATCGACGCCAAATCCGGCGACATTGAAATTCCTGCCCGGCAAGGAAGTGCTCGTCGAAGGCACCGCCGATTTCCGTGATGCCGACAGCGCCGCCTCAGCTTCGCCGCTGGCCGGCCGGCTGTTCGAGATCCCGGGCGTCACCGGCGTCTTTTTCGGCTATGACTTCGTCACCGTGACCAAGGACGGTCCCGACTGGCAGCATCTGAAGCCGGCGATCCTCGGCGCCATCATGGAACACTTTATGTCCGGCGCGCCTGTCATGGCCAAGGCCGGTCCCGCTGCAGAGACCAGCCAGACCGGCGAATTCTACGACAAGGCCGACGAGGAGCTGGTCATCACCATCAAGGAACTGCTCGACACGCGGGTGCGCCCGGCCGTCGCCCAGGACGGTGGCGACATCACCTTCCGCGGCTTCGAGAACGGCACCGTATTCCTGCACATGAAAGGCGCCTGCGCCGGCTGCCCGTCATCGACGGCGACGCTGAAGCATGGCATCCAGAACCTGCTCCGGCATTTTGTGCCCGAGGTTCAGCAGGTCGAGCAGGTCTCTTAAGGACTCCATTCGCTTCTCGCGACAACAAAAAACCGGGCCGAATTGCCCGGTTTTCTGTTTTGGGACGTCAGTTGTTGCCTAGACGGTCCGCGTATGAGTTCTAAAGAACGATAACCTTGGCGCCGACGGAGGTGCGGTCGTAAAGGTCGATGATGTCCTGGTTCATCAGGCGGATGCAGCCCGACGACATCGCTTTGCCGATCGAGTTCCATTCCGGGCTGCCATGCAGGCGGTAGCCCGAATCGCCGCCTCTGTTGAACAGATACAGCGCGCGCGCGCCGAGTGGGTTCGTCAATCCCGGCTCCATGCCGCCGGCAAACTTGGCGAGCTCCGGCTGGCGCTTGATCATCGCCGAAGGCGGCGTCCAGGTCGGCCATTCGCGCTTCACCGCGATGCGGGCGGTGCCGCGCCATTCAAATCCCTCGCGGCCGACGCCGATGCCGTAACGCATCGCCTCGCCGCCGCCCATGACGTAATAGAGAAACTTGTTCTGCGTATCGACGACGATAGTGCCCGGCTTTTCATCGGTGTCGTAGCTCACCACCTGCCGACGGTACTTGAACGGCACCTTTTCGATCGGAATGCGCGGCAGTTGATAGCCCGCATCGGTCATCGGGCCATAGTTGCTGGTGAATATCTGCGAGCCGATGGTGCTGCAACCAGCAATAGCCGTCGACAGCGCAAGTGCGGCGACGATTGCGAATGACTTCATGCGCATGAAAAGGTCCGATGCCCCGCCCGAAATAGAGCGGCTCGAGACGGCCGCTTTGTCACCATCATTCATGCTGGCATTTGCTTTGCTTGCCAAGCGCGCGATGCCTATATGCAGGGGCTTACGCGCCGGTAAGTGCGTAACTGTGGCTTTTCGGCAACGGCCTTCGCTAGATTGTGAAGGAAATTCAATGGGGCGGCTCGCCGGACCGCCGAAGGTCGAGGAACTGTCATGAATGTCGGAGATGCCGCCCGCCGTTCCGGCCTGCCGGCCAAGACCATCCGCTACTATGAGGAGATCGGCCTGATCCGTCCTGCGCGCGCCGGCAACGGCTACCGCGACTATTGCGGCGACGACATCCACCGGCTGACTTTTCTGCGCCGCTCGCGCAATCTCGGCTTTTCCATCGACGACTGCCGCCAATTGATGGCGCTCTACCAGGACCGCAGCCGCGCCAGCCATGATGTGCGCGAGATCGCCGCCGCGCATGTGACGGCGATCGAGGAGAAGGTGCGCGAGCTGCAGTCGATGCGTTCGACCTTGCAGAAGCTGATCCATGCCTGCCACGGCGACGACCGGCCGCACTGCCGTATCCTGGATGATATTGCCGGGGCTGCGCTGGCTGGAGATAAAATCGCTTCCGCGGCGGCATGAGCGACCAGCCTCCGGCACTCCGCGAGGCCGCAAACGGACGGCCCTTACGACCCCGGCGGGCGATACCGGATCGACTTTGCCTTCCCAAGCGCTTGCATCGTCTCTTCGACGCTTAGGAGGACGGTGGTCTCATGCGAGCTGAGCGCCCCGCCCGCACCGATAGCCAGCATGACAGATGCCATCGAGACATTGTCTGGCGCCTCCCACAGATTCCAACCATCGTGCTCTCCGAAGGCGTACCAGAACCCGTGCAGCTTTCCGCCCACCGATTCGATGTAGGAACGGGCCGCCTCGCGGCGATCCTCGGGGTTTTCGATCAAGCGCGCCCAGGTTTCGGGCGTATAGCTGAATTTCGTAAGATACATCGGCATGGTTCGTCTCCTCCCAGAGCTGCGCCAACGAACCCAGTTAAGCGCCCCAATCGGAGAGAAGGCGAGTCGTTTCCGAGGCGTAGTACCGCTGGCTTAGTTGCGGGGCCGCTAATGGAGGTGCTTCACTGGCTCTCTTCAGGGAGTAAGGCCAATGGCAGCCTATCTTATTGCTGATGTAGACATAACCGATGCCGCCGTTTTCGAGGAATACCGCCGGGATGTACCAGCAACCGAAGCGCGCTATGGAGGAAGATACATCGCTCGCGGCGGAGCCACCAAAGTGCTGGAAGGCGATTGGGAACCTCATCGCCTGGTCATTGTCGAGTTCCCGGACATGGCTTCGCTCATGGCATGGTACGACTCTCCAGAATACGGTCGGCTCAAAGCTATCCGCGAACGCTGCGCAAGGACGAGGATCATTGCGCTGGAGGGCATGATGCCGGTCAGTTAAAGGCCCGGGCTGTCAACCGGATAATCGCCTGAAGAAAGCGGGTTCAAACCGTGAACAGAATCTGGCATGGTGCTGCCATGCCAATCATCTCGCCTGTCCCTCTCAACCCGCTCATCGATGGCCGCCAGTCCGAGCGTGCCATGCTGGTGCGGCGCGGCGTGCAGCGGCTGCTTAAGGAAATGGGCGCGCATGTGCTGCCCGAACTGTCGCTGGCGACCGGGCGCCGCGCCGACCTTGTCGCGCTGACCCGCCAGGGCGACATCTGGATCATCGAGATCAAATCCTCGATCGAAGATTTCAGGGTCGACCGCAAATGGCCGGACTACCGGCTGCACTCCGACCGCTTCTTCTTCGCCACCCATCCCGGCGTGCCCTCGGAAATATTTCCGCAGGAATGCGGTTTTATCCTGTCCGACGGCTACGGCGCCGAAATCCTGCGCGACGCGCCGGAGCACCGCATGGCGGCGGCGACGCGCAAGGCGCTGATGCTGAGGATCGCACGGGCCGGAGCATCGCGGCTGCTCGCGGCGGAACTCGCCGGCGTCTCGGTGCCGGCGCTGGAGGGCGAGAGCGAGTAGAGAACGTTCGAGCTATCTGGATACAGTGCTTTGTGCTGCCTACCCGACTGCCAGCGTTCGTGGTTGGCGAAAGCCTAAGCGGCATCCGATCTCCCCCCTTGCGGGGGAGATGTCCGGCAGGACAGAGGGGGGTGGGAAGGATTGCCAACTTTCAGCTTAACACACCCCCAATCGGGAAACAGTCTTAGGGGTTTTGTTGCGATAGGTTTGGCAGGTCGGAGCGACAGCACCCCCCTCTGCCCTGCCGGGCATCTCCCCCGCAAGGGGCGAGATCGGCAGCTTCGCCCGATGGCGAAATGATGATCAATCTCGACCTAGCCAGTTTCTATTCTTCTTCCTCGTCCGCCCCGTTCGCAGCCGGCGCGACCAGCAGCACGGCGGCGCCGAGGATCGCGGCGATGAAGGATCCGGCCAGGATGCCGACCTTGACCGCGTCCTGCAGCTCGACGTTGTTGGCGAAAGCGAGCAGGCCGATGAACAGGCTCATGGTGAAGCCGATGCCGCAGAGCAGCGAAATGCCAACCATGTGCAGCCAGCCGGCATTGACAGGCAGGTCGGCGAAGCCGAGCCGGATGGCAAGCGCGGAAGAGCCGAACACGCCGACCAGCTTGCCGGCGACGAGGCCGGCGGCAACGCCCAGCGTAAGCGGCTCGACCAGAGCGGCTGCGCTCAGGCCGGCCAACGAGACGCCGGCATTGGCAAAGCCGAAGATCGGGATGACGAACAACGGCACGATGTTATGCAGGCCGTGTTCGAGCCGATGCAGCGGCGAATGGTCGAGATCATGGCTGATGCCCGGAGTGACCTTCAGGGGTATGCTCAGGGCCAGCGCCACGCCGGCGAGCGTGGCATGCACGCCTGACTTCAGCACCAGCACCCACAGAACGGCTCCAAGCACGAGATAGGGCAGCAGCGTCAGCACGCCCATGCGGTTGAGCGCGATGAGCAGAGCGATGACCGCGAAGGCGGCGCCGAGATAGGCGAGCGACAGGCCGCTCGTGTAGAACACGGCGATGATGACGACCGCGCCGAGGTCGTCGATGATGGCAAGCGCGGTGAGGAATACCTTCAGCGACCCCGGCACGCGGTTGCCGAGCAGCGACAGCACGCCGAGCGCAAACGCGATGTCGGTAGCGGTCGGGATCGCCCAGCCGGACAGAGCGGCTGGGTTGTCGCGGTTGATGGCGACATAGACAAGTGCCGGCACCAGCATGCCGCCGGCGGCGGCGACGCCGGGCAGGACGCGCCGCGGCCAAGTCGAGAGCTGTCCGTCCAGCATCTCGCGCTTGATCTCCAGGCCGACCAGCAGGAAAAAGACGGCCATCAGGCCGTCATTGATCCAGTGCGATACGCTGAGCGGTCCCAGATAGGCGTGAAGGGCATCGAAGTAGGTTTCGGCCAGCGGCGAATTGGCGACGATCAGCGCCAGTGCTGCGGCAGCCATCAGGATGATGCCGCCGGCCGCCTCGCTGTCGAGGAATTCGCGAAAGATGGAGATCGGCCGCTGCTTCTGGTCCTGCATGTCGTCTCTCATGTTCCCGGTCGGACGGAATCACTTCGCAGGATGATGCTCAAGCCCCGGCAATGAGGCAAGCAGCCTGTCAGTCAGCCGTTAGTCAGCGCGGGGCGCGCTTGGCGAGTATCCGCTGCAGCGTGCGGCGATGCATGTTGAGCCGGCGCGCGGTCTCGGAGACGTTGCGGTCGCACATTTCGTAGACGCGCTGGATGTGCTCCCAGCGCACACGGTCGGCCGACATCGGGTTTTCAGGCGGTGCGGCGCGTTCACCCGCGGTGCGGGTGAGTGCGGCGAAAATGTCGTCGGCATCGGCCGGCTTCGACAGATAGTCGATGGCTCCCAGCTTCACCGCCGTCACCGCAGTGGCGATGTTGCCATAGCCGGTGAGGATGATGGCGCGGGCGTCGTCGCGCTTCTCGCGGATGGCGGCGACGACATCGAGGCCGTTGCCGTCGGCGAGCCGCATGTCGACCACGGCATAAGCGGGCGGGTTGACGCGCGCCTTGGCCACCGCCTCCTCGACGCTCTCGGCCGTCTCGACCACGAAACCCCTGGTTTCCATGGCGCGGGCAAGCCGCGTGAGGAATGGCTTGTCGTCGTCGACGATCAACAGCGAGGTGTCCTCGCCTTCAACCATTGCGCCAATCGTTTCGTCGCCATTCATCGTCTTCTAAATTCCTGCTGCCTGATTTTTACGCAAATATAGTTTTGGAGCGCTATTGTCCAATTCAAGCCGTGTCAAACATGGTGGCCGAAGCCGATTCAGGATTGAGGAAGACGCTGCGTGGCCACGATATCTGCACGATGGCGCCCTCGCCCGGCTCGTTTGAATTGCGGAAATCAAGCGTTGCCCCCGAACGCTCAAGCAAGGTCTTGGCGATGAAAAGCCCCAGGCCCAGGCCGCCGCCGGCCTCGGTGCCCTGGCGTGTCGACATATAGGGCTCGCCGATGCGGTCGATGATTTCGGGAGGGAAACCCGGCCCGTCGTCGGTGATCGAGAAGGTAACGGCGGCCTCGTTCCAGCTCCAGCGCACGGTGACGGCCTTGCGGGCAAAATCGACGGCGTTCTCGACCAGATTGCCGAGGCCGTAGATGACGCCGGGATTGCGCCGCCCTACCGGTTCGGGGCCGATGCGCTCGCCGGGGCGAAGTTTGATCGAGATGCCGAAATCACGGTGCGGCGCCGTCATCTCCTCGACCAGCGAGGTCAGCGGCAGGCGCGAGAGATGCGCCTCGCCCTCGGAAGACAGGCTGGTCAGGCGCTTGAGGATTTCGCGGCAACGCTCGCTCTGCGAGCGCAGCAGGGTCACGTCCTCGCCGTATTTCGGATCGTTGCGGAGCGCCTTCTCCATCTCCTTGGCAACAAGAGTGATGGTGGCAAGCGGCGTGCCCAGCTCATGCGCAGCGGCGGCGGCAAGGCCGTCCAGCGCCGACAGGTGCTGCTCGCGCTGCAGCACCAGCTCGGTGGCGGCAAGCGCGTTGGCGAGCAGGCGAGCCTCCTCGGCCACGCGGAAGGCGTAGATCGCGGTGAAGGCGATCGAGGAAAACACCGCCATCCATATGCCGGCGACATAGATGAACGGCATCTCCAGCGGCGCGCCCTCGTACCAGGGCAGCGGCAGATGGAAGAAGACCAGCAAGGTCGCCGCAACCATCACCAGCGCGCCGAGG